>CAKZUM010000425.1 GCA_937921525.1 uncultured Saprospiraceae bacterium | reverse complement strand
ATTTGCCAGAATGGGTTATTAAAGAAGGAAGAGCGAGTATTGATCGGATGTTAGAGATTTCTGCTAAAGCTGGTTTGTAGATAAATCAAAACGGGAAATTAAAAAAGCCTAGAAGAAATTTCTTCTAGGCTTTTTTAATTTAGGAACATGTACGTAACGAGGTAGTTATTATTTCGTCGTTATTAATTATGTAATTAATAAAGTACCCGTTATGGCGTAGTTATTTTACCCTCATTAACCACTACCTCCTTTTTCCAATGATCTAAATTAGGGCAAGTATCATAATTAGAAACTACATCAACAAATGTAGAGCCAACTTTATCCTTCACCCAACTAGATAAATACAGTCCTTTCTTTTCATTTATAGCAGCCATCTGAATTTTAGAATAATCCTGTTCCAAACTAGCTTTATGGGGTTTTGTTCTAGATTGAAGCAAGACAACTCTAAACATATCTTCTCCTCGTTGATCTGTAAATTGTATTGCTTCTGACACATTACCCACTTCCATTGTATCAATTGTGAAGAAAATATCTGTCTCTAAATCTCCAATTTCAAAAAAGGTATTGCCTGTTTTAGGATTCGTCAGTAAGCCTGCATTATTAAAACTCTGCACTTTATCATTAGAATACAGTTTCACGGCATATTCAAAAGGCAAAGAGTCTGCGTTAATTGCAGCAGCCACACTATCTAATTTTGCTTTTGTTCTATCCATATCGGCATAGGTAATTTCTGGCTTTATCAAAATATGACGAGCATGAATAGAATTTCCTCTTCGTTCTATCAATTGAATAAGGTGGTAGCCAAATTCGGATCGGATTACTTCTGAAATACCTCCATTTTCCAGACTATAAGCTGCGGCTTCAAACTCAGGAACAAAACTACCTCTTTTCGTCATTCCTAAATCTCCTCCATTTCGACCAGACCCAGGATCATCAGAATACGTGATCGCTAATTCTGCAAAGTCTTCTCCCGCTTCTATTCTTTGCTTGATCTCTTCTAACTGATTTTTAGCTCTCATCTCCTCTTCTGGATTCACCTCTGGCTTCATTACAATTTCTCGCACTTCCACTTCTGAATTAAAATAAGGTAAAGTATCAACTGGAATACGTGCAAAAAATTCTTTCACTTCTGAAGGCGTCACCACAATACTACCCATTACTTGAGAACGCATTCGATCTGATAAGAGTTGGTTTTTCAACTCTGCCCTCATGCCTTCTCTTGCTTCAGGAATTGTTTGACCATAGAAATCTTCAAACTGTTTGGTGTCTCCACCCATCATTTGTAAAATTCTCTCGAAACGGGCATCTAACTGCGTTGCCACTTCCTCATCTCCTACCTCTACACTATCTAGTTTTGCTTGGTTCACTAACAGTTTCTGCACCATGATTTGCTCTAAAATTTGGCATCTCATTTCTGGATCAAGCCCCCCTCTTTGTTCGGAAGCATAAGAGAATTGTTCTTCTACTTCTGAAAGTAAGACCAACTCTCCACCAACTTTCGCAATCACCTTATCAATCAATACTCTTTGTGCTTGTACACTACAAAATGCCACTACAAACAAAGCAAAAGAGAGGATTAGTTTTTTCATGTTTTAATTATTTATTTTTCTTTCTTTCTTTAAGAGTTTATCTAAATAATGAAGGATTAATAAAGACGGAGATCACTATTTAGTTGAGTTGTTTAATGAAAAGGGAAATACTTTAACTGTTTCTCCTTCCATTTCTAAATTATACAACTCTTCATTATGTTCTTCCAGTAATTTAATTTTCCGTCTATGCAAAATCACTTTAGAAGCCTGATCTTCGATAAAAGCTAATGGAGCAATTTCTTTTCGATTAATGATTTCAAAAATCTTAAGTAGATACAGGTAATCATTATCATCCAAAGATATTTCTTTTCGATTACTTATATTTTCACTACTGATCGTCCCTTTTGGGAGGCGGGTAGCAATATCTTCTACTTTATACCAAATACTATCTGTAAGCAAAAATTCCTCTGCATATATATTGCAATAGGCCACTAAAGTATCTCTATCAGGGATGGAATCACTTTGCCACAAATTTTTTAATTTTTTTAAATCTGGAGCAGACTGTGGAATTTTGATAAAATTACATCTAATGATGGGGGTTTCTAGCTGATATTGTTCTCTATTTTTTTCATAAAATGTACTCAGTTCTTCTTTGGTAATAACCGAATCCATTTTCTCTTTCACCAATTGCTGCTCATAGTTATACCTGATCAGAGAAGACCGATAGTCCCTTACCAACTTATCTATATTTAGATCCTTTGGGATATTTTTTTCAGCCTCGTGCATCAATAAACTTTTACGAATCCAACGCTCGACATATAACTTAATAAAAGAAATACTATCCGCTGTACTCGCATCCGCAGGAATCATTCCGTCTAATTCAGATAGATATAAACGCTGATTGTGCGCCTCTGCTAAAGGAATCTCTTCTTGAACAGCCGTTTCCTCTTCAAAAACAGTACAAGTTACTAAGAAGAGGGAGATTAAAAAAATCCAAACTTTGGAAATGTTTGGCATGTGTTTGTGTATTTTTTTAGAGCAGAGAATAGAGCGTAGAGACAGGTTTCATTTGCAAACAACGAAATACCATTTTTTTTAAAACAAATACCATCTCTATTATCTATTCTCTGTTCTGACAAAAAAAGTCTAATTCTTTTTCTTTATCAAATTCTTAAAGGTCTTCTTATTAATTTTGACATCGTAAGCATCCTTTAGTTCTTCGATCCATTGCTTTTCTAAGAAATCTTGATAGTCTGCAACTACGTATCCTCTAGCGTCTTCCAGTTTCTTATCCCCTGCAGGAAGTATTTTTTCAATTTTAAAAAAAGTAGCACTTTTAGTCGCTTTATCAAGTGCCACCTTAGATACATTACCTGCTTTCCATTCCATAGCATCTAATTTTTCATCTCTTCCTCTCTCAAGCGTCAATTCTTTGACACTAACCATGTTCTTTTCTTTATTGAATTTTTGTAACACTTCTTGAGATGTATTTTTTTGAAGAGCCTTCTGAATTTTACCAGCGTTAACATAGTCTTTCACACTATACTGAGTAATCATAGCCCGTTCTTTCCACTTATATTTGTTTTTATTTTTATTATAAAAATTAGCTAGACCAGTGGTATCTTGAGAAGCTTTATCCCATACCTCTTGTTTAGTAATTTCAAATAATAAAATCCCTTCCCTATATTCTCTCATTAGTGCTTTGAAATCAGGATATTTTTTTTCTAGATTTCTTTCCTCATATTTTAAGCACGTTTCCATAACAAATGTTTCGTACAGCTTCTTAGCCACCTCACTTGGAAGCGTACTAGCATACTTCATTCTTTGTCGAGAAGCGGTACCTAGGTAATCTGTAAAATCGCCTAACGTATAGCTAGTATTACCAAGCGTAAATATCTTTTCGGAAGATTTATCTGCTGGCGCTCTCCAACTAAAAGTATTGAAATCTTTGCCCAATGTTCCAGCAAATTTCTTAACTGGTTCTATATTTTCAACAAAGTTATTTTCCTCTTTGATTTGCTCTACAATTTCTTTCTTCGCTATTTCAAAACGGCTATCTTTTTGTATTTTAGTTTTTAGTCGAGGCTTTGCTTTTTCGTATTCAGGTACTGGTTTCTTACTAATTCTCTTGATAATATGCCAACCAGCTTGCGAAAGAAATGGCGCTGAAATATCCCCATCCTTAGCTATACTAAAAGCTGCATCTTCAAAAACTTTTTCATAGGTACTAATCCCAAAGAAGCCAACATATCCTTTATTCGCAGCAGTCTTTGTATCTTGAGATTTAGAAATCGCTATATCTTCAAAGTTACCGCCTTCAGAAAGTTCTTTATGAATATCATTAATTACCTTTTCTGCATCAGGCGTATCTTTTCTAATTAAAATATGCGCTACTTCTATTTCTCCTCTGGCCGAACGAATATCGTCTAATTTAATAATATGGTAGCCAAGTGGCGTTCGTACAGGGTTAGAATAATCTCCTTTTTTTAATTGATAGGCTGCTGTTTCAAAAGCATAAAATCCATTTGGAAACGGAGATGTAAAATACCCAATATTGCCATTATTCTTTTTAACAGTCTTATCGTCTGAGACTTCATTAGCAACTGCCACAAAATCCGCCCCACCATCCAACTTTGATTTTGCAGACATAATCTTCTTGTATGCCAGTAAGGTATCTCGAGAGGTTGCATTTTTCCTTAAGCCTACCATGATATGACTAATACTCAAATCTTGCTTAGAGCGATCATAAGCTTCTTTGATTAATTTATCAGTGACTGCTTTATCTAGTAAATAAGAATCTGCCAGTTGCTGTCTGTATCCTTCTAACTCTTGTTTTAGGGTAGGAATCGTATCTAATTTCAAATCTCGTGCCCGCTGCACTTTCAATTTAAACTTGGTGTATAAATCCAGATACTCTTCAAGAGAGGCTTTAGAAAAATCTGCCTTATCTCTATTCGTTTTTGAATATATATACATAAACTCTGAGGCGTGTACAGGCTTGCCTGCCACAGAGAATAATACAGGATCGCCTTTTTGGCCAAAAAGAGCAGTGCTCAAACAAATACCTAAAAAGGCTATAATAATTTGCTTTGTCATTTGATGTCTATTCTAACTTCTCTATGCTGAAAAGCTTAATCAGTAAAATTGTAAATGAATTGGGTATAAAACACAGTTGGGAAAAGCAATTAATTCATCCGATCACTTGCTGTGGTCGGATGAAACGTGCAGCTTGATCCGACCACTGCAAGTGATCGGATCAATCGGCTTGGACTTGCCCCTGAATTGTTTTACATCCAAATGAATTAAATAGTTTCCCCCTGTAAAAACGCAAAATTAGGAAAAATAAGCGTGTGAAGTTTATATAGTTTGCTTTATATGAGGAGACTTTAAGGGAATGTTAACAGTTAGAAGTGTTGTTTCATTACAAATCTCTTGAAATAGGATGCTAGAATCCCATAACTCAAGGCCTTTGTACACTAGCTAGGCATTTTTAGAATAGAGAACAAAGACCAGTTTCGTTTAGAAAACAGTGAAATTTCGTCTTTTTTCAAACGAAATCAATCTCTGTTCTCTATTCTCTATTCTCTATTCTCTATTCCCTATAATAAATCCGCTTAACTCGATTAGAAACACTCGTAAACACTTCATAAGGAATCGTTTCTAAACAGTCTGCTAAACGCTCTACCCGTGGATTCTCCCCAAAAACGATCACTTCGTCACCCACTTTTGCAGTTGGTATCTCACTAACATCAATCATACACATATCCATACATACATTTCCGATGATTGGTGCTTGCTGATTATTTACGACAACATGGTAATTTCCGTTACCTGCTTTTCTGGATAATCCATCCGCATAGCCAATCGTAATCGTTGCTATTTTCTTGTACTGGTTAATTTTTCCACTTCGATTATAGCCAATGGTATCGTTTTTAGTAACCTCTTTAATTTGAGAAATTGTTGCCTTTAGCGTATTCACTACCTTTAATTTGGCTTGAATTTGTTGCCCTCCATCTATGCCATATAAACCTATTCCCAAACGTACCATATCAAATTGGTATTGTGGAAAGCGAACAATCCCACTTGAATTTAAAATATGTCGCAATGGTTGGTAAGAAAGAGAGCTAGTAATTTGTTCAGAAAGTTGATTAAATGCGACCACTTGTTCATCAGTAAAAGTATCATGTATCTCCATATCGCTTGCCGCTAAATGCGAAAAAATACTTTTAACAACAATGTTAGAATGTGTTCTCAATAAATCAACCAAAACAGGAATGTCTTGTTCTTCAAATCCTAAACGGTGCATCCCTGTATCCAAATTCAAATGAATTAGATGTTGTTTAGTAGAATCAACAAAATTTATAAACTGATGCAATAAAGAAATGCTATAAATTTCAGGTTCTAAGTCATAAGCTACTAGTGCATCAAAACTAGCCTCCTCTGGATTCAAAACTAAAATAGGTATCTGAATACCTGCTTTTCGCAATTCTACCCCTTCATCTGCATAGGCAACTGCTAGGTAATCTACTTTATAAAAAGCCAAGAGTTTAGCCACTTCTATACTTCCACTCCCGTAAGCAGAAGCTTTTACCATAGCTATTAGTTGGGTATTGGGTTGAAGAAATTGCCCGTATATTTTCAAGTTATGGGCAATGGCACTCAAGTTGACCTCTAGTATTGTTTTATGTGCTTTTTCTTCAAATTTTCTTAGTATTCGTTCAAATTGAAATATCCTTGCCCCTTTTAACAACACCTTGGCATTATAGAAATCTTTGGAGACCATTTCTTCTAGAAAAGACGTAGTATTCTTGTAGTATTTTACTTGGAAAGAAGGCGGTAATAGATCTTTAATTTGTTGAATATCCTGACCTATCGCTATCAATTGATTGACATCTTTAGCCAATAATAGCTGCGCTACCTTTTGGTATAGTTTTTTTGTCGATTCTCCACTTTGTAAAATGTCAGATAAAATCACGATAAATCGCTTCGTATCATCTCGCTTTGCAGCAAAATTCAAAGCATATTCAATAGACGTTAAGTCCGAATTATAGCTATCATTAATTAAGGTACTTCCGTGGATGCCTTCCTTTACCTCTAAGCGCATGGGGACAGACGTAAGTTGAGCAATTTTAGCCTTAACTTGAGCGGGAGAAAAACCAAGATACAATAGTAGGGTACAACAGTGGAGGCCATTTTCAATAGAGGCTTTATCTGTGAAGGGTAAGATAAAAGAGTACCCTTTCTTTTTAAAGATAGCCCGAACAGTAGTCTCTTTATCGCTAGTCTCAATAGAGACTATTTGTAAGTCTGCTTTTTTATGATGCGCCCATGTAAAATATTTTTTCTTTGGGAGTCGCTGTATTAAATCATCTACCAAATCTTGATCTCTACAATAGATAATGGTTGACGTATTTTTAAAAAGCTTTAATTTTTCTTTGATTTTTTTCTTTTGTGAAGAGAATCCTTCGCTATGTGCCGTACCTATATTCGTGAAAACGCCTATCGTACAATCAATGATAGGGGCTAGCTTTTTCATTTCTTTTGTACGAGAAATTCCTGCCTCAAAAATGCCTAAATTATGATTCGCTTCCATCAACCAAATGGACAAAGGAACCCCAATTTGAGAGTTATAACTCCCTGGGTTTTTGATCACTCGATAATCCTGATGTAGCAACTGAAATAGCCATTCCTTAATAATCGTTTTACCATTACTTCCCGTGATTCCAATTACAGGTATATCAAAGCATTTTCGATGATGGCTCGCCAATCTTTGTAAAGCTTTAATACTATCTTTTACTAGAATAAAATTGGCTTTAGGAAAGCGGGCTGCAATATTGGTTTGGGTAACTACAAAATTCCGAACTCCTTGTTGGTAGAGTTCCTCAATAAAATGATGTCCATCTTGGCGATCTCCAGTAAAAGCAAAGAATAAAGTACGGTTGGCAAAAACTAAGTGGCGAGAATCAAAAAGCAGACGTTCTATGGGTTGGTCTTCTGACAGTACATTTAAAAAATTTCCTTTTACAATCTGTTGAATTTCTTTTATCGAATAACTCATTTCTTAAATGATGAATGAAAAATGATGAATGAGAAACGATTGATTTATCATTTCTCATTCATCATTCATCATTAATTTACCCATTCATACTAAGTATTTTAATCTCCACACGCTGATTTTTCTTACGACCAACGGCTGTTTTATTAGAAGATATTGGATTCCGTTTCCCGTAACCTTTATATTCTAATCGCTCTCCTGCTATTCCTTTTTTAGCCAAATAATCAGCCACTGCTTTAGCACGAGTTTTAGATAGTTCATCACAATATTCGTCATCACAATTTCCATTGGTATGTCCGCCGATTTCTATCACCACATCTTCATTGTATTTTAGAAAGTCATAAATTTCATTTAAAGCACCATAAGAATTTGCACCAATAGTAGATTGGTTAATACCAAAATATAATTTACTCAGCTTAATTGTTTGCCCTTTTTTCATATCCTTTCTAGCTATTCCCTCGATCTTCTTGTCTTCTTTTACAACTGCTGGTTTTGTCGGTGTTTCCTTTGAAGGCGTAGGTGCTTCATAAGCAGGTGGTGGAGGCGGAGGCGTTACGGCAACATCTGCAACAGCAGGTTTTGGCAATTCATAGATAAGCGTAGCTCTATCTTCTGATACTCCTCCTTGATTCGCTGCTTTTAAAACTAAGGTATTTTTTCCTTTTTTAAATTTCCTCAAATCTGCTTGGAATACTCCTGTATTAGGATTGAAGTCAAAGTTCGTATTCGCTTTCCCATTCATGGTAAAAGTAATGTTGATATCGGGAGAGACTTGCTTAATTTGTGCCTGTACGGTGATGCCTTTGTCATCTACTTTCATTGTACTTTCTGGCACTACGAAGTCTACCTCAGGAACTTTTACCGCCATTATTTCTTCATCACAAGAAATTGGGGTGATCGGAGAAGCATTGTCCAATAATATATTTCCATTATAAGGAAACAAAGTTGGGGTCTTATAAAAAACCTCAAATAAAATATAAGTATGTGTTTGAGTCGGCTCAAATTTAAAATCAAACTGCCTCCAATCATTAGAGGTCACTAATTCAGATTCTGCTAATCGTTCATTTTTAGAGCAACGATCATCCCCTCCCCAAATTCTTAATACACAAGGAGTTGAATATTGTACCATCGTGTTCGTCAATTGACTGGCACTCAAATAAATATTTGACCTAGCCAAAAACATACTGAAAGAATAACATTGATCTGCCTGAATAGGCTTTGATAAACGTTGACTAACCCTTTCCCAACTGTCATTATCTCGTACCACTAGCCCCATATAGGTATTTCCGTCATACGCTGCTTTAGAAGCACCAAATTCTCCAGGCTGAATATCGGGAGGCGATTCTCCAGGAAATCCACAATCTGTCCAGCTTTGGGGGGGATAACCAGCTCTAGGAATATCCTCAAAAGATGGATTTTTTAATCTAATTATTTGATCTTGAGCCATTACTTGGTGGCTATTAAATGCTAAAAGAAGTAGTATTGAAAGGATAAAATATTGCCGCATGATGTATTAAAATGAGTTGTTATGTTATCTAGAACGAAAAAATAGGGGTTAGTTGTTTTATTATTTTCTTAAAATTACAAAAAAAACGAAAAGTGGTTCTTTTCAATGCTTTTTTTAAGAATGACCAATGAGCTATTTCGCTATAAATGCTAGGATCGTCGAGGTTTGTAACCTCGATGCTATACGATTATCATACTGCATCGAGGTTACAAACCATACCCGTCAGGTGTTAAGAGACGGACTATTGATGGCAGAAACTTGTAAAGTGGCTGTCATCTGGGTTTCAGGGAAAGATGACAGCCATTTTGAAAATTTCTGCCATCCGCCTCCGCCTTATAACTAACTTGTATTCAATAGCTTTTTCTGATAGCCTGACGGGTATGGTTACAAACCTCGACGATCTATTTCAAAACAGTATTTCTATAAAATTTAAAAATGTACAGTTAAGAATGAACCCTTAATTATTAAGTCCCTTTTCAAAAATTGTTAGTATTTTGCTATCCCCCTTGTTACCCTTTAACAAACATCTATGAAAGTCTGCATAGCAGAAAAGCCCAGTGTTGCCAAAGAAATAGCCTATATCATAGGCGCAAAATCCAGAAAAGACGGCTACTTTGAAGGAAATGGCTACTGTGTTACCTGGACCTTCGGGCATCTCTGCAACCTAAAAAATCCTGACGATTATCAAGAATCTTGGAAAAGATGGGATTTGAATGCCCTTCCTATGCTGCCCGACAAATTTGAGACGAAGTTATTAAGTAATAAGGGCGTAAAAAAGCAATTTAACATAATAAAAACATTATTTAAAAAAGCAGAGGTTGTTATCAACTGTGGGGATGCGGGCCAAGAAGGCGAGCTAATACAGCGATGGGTCATTAATGCAGCGAAGTATAAGGGTAAAGTCTTGCGTCTATGGATTTCCTCATTGACTCCAGAAGCGATACGGGATGGTTTTAAAAATTTAAAAAATGCCAGCCAATATGATAATCTCTATTATGCAGGTTTTTCTAGGGCGATAGGCGATTGGATATTGGGGATGAACGGCACTCGCCTTTTCACTTTAAAATATGGAGGGTATAAACAAGTCTTATCTGTTGGTCGGGTACAAACGCCTACCTTAGCATTAGTCGTCAAGCGAGATAAAGAAATTAAAGATTTTGTACCTAGTCCCTATTGGGAATTGCAAACCTTGTATCGAGACGTTGCCTTCAACTATACAAAGGGGAAATTTTTAAAAAAAGAGAATGGTGAAAAACTATTAGCAAGAGTTGAGGAAAAGCCATTTGTGATTACTGATTTTAAAAAGAAGAAAGGCAAAGAACATCCGCCTAGATTATTTGATTTGACGAGTTTGCAAGTTTATTGTAATAGAAAATTTTCTTATACCGCCGACCAGACACTAAAAATTGTTCAGAAATTATATGAGCAAAAGATCGTCACCTATCCTAGGGTAGATACGACTTACTTACCAAATGATGTCTATCCAAAAGTGGCAGGTATTTTAGGAAAATTGACAAACTATAGTCAATTCACCCAACCCTTACTAGGTCAAAAAATTAGAAAATCCCCTAAAGTTTTTAACGATAAAAAGGTAACAGACCACCATGCGATTATTCCCACAGGTTTTCAAAAGGTCTTACCTGCCAATGAACAAAATGTATACGATGCCATTACTAGGCATTTCATTGCTGCATTTCATCCTGATTGTATTGTAAATAATACAACGGTTTTAGGGGAAGCAGATACAATTCCTTTTAAAGCAACAGGTAAGGAAATTGTAGATCCAGGATGGAGGGTGGTTTTTCCAAAAGCTAAAAAGAAACCAAGTCTAGCCTCTAATGCTCAACAAATTCAAAAAGATGAAGAGAAAATACTTCCTGCTTTTACCGTTGGCGAGACGGGCCCACATATACCTAGTCTAGTAGAAAAAATGACGAAGCCCCCCAAGCACTACACCGAAGCCACCCTACTTCGAGCAATGGAAACGGCTGGAAAAATGGTAGAAGATGAAGAACTACGGGACTTAATGAAAAGCAATGGAATAGGCCGCCCCTCTACTCGTGCAAACATTATCGAAACCTTATTTCGTAGAAAATATATGATGCGAAAAAGAAAGCTCATATTATCTACAGAAATGGGTACTCAATTGATTGATATTATTCAAAATGAATTATTGAAATCACCAGAGTTAACAGGACAATGGGAAAAGCAACTAAGAGATATTGAGAGTGGTGCTTATTCTGCACAGGAATTTATTGGTAATATGAAAACGATGGTGCATAATTTGACAAATGAGGTACGTGCAGCGAAGTATGCAAAAAGAATCGTGAGTCAACAAGCCGCTGCTACCAGAAAAGCTGTTCCCGTAAAGAAACTAAAGCCCAAAGAGAAAAAGAGTGTCATAGGTCACACCTGCCCAAAATGTAAGAATGGACAGTTGTTAAAAGGAAAAACGGCTTATGGATGTAGTGCCTATAAAACAGGCTGTACTTTTCGTTTACCCTTTGCTTTTCAGGAAAAGAAAATCTCAGAATTACAGCTTATTCGTTTATTAGAACAGGGGGCAACTATCCAACTAAAAGGCTTTAAAGAAGGCAAAAGAAAAATCAATGGCCATCTAAAATTTAATACCCAATATGAACTAATATTAATTCCTTCAGCAGAAAAGAAAGCAGTACCGTTCAAGAAAAAAGGAGCTAAAATTCCGGATGTATTGACTTGCCCAAAATGTAAGAAAGGAACGATCATTAAAGGAAAGACCGCTTATGGTTGTAGTGCTTGGAAAGCAGGTTGTGCGTTTCGATATGATTTTGATACTATCAGAAAAAAGGCGAAGGGGAAAGCATTAACGAAGGAATTGGTTTGGAAGATTTTGTCTTCGTAGTATTAAAGTTAGAAAGCGATTGTTATCAAGGGTTCACGAAAAGTGTCCGCTATTTTTTAAATATCTGCCACTAACAACTGGCATATTATACACTACATTGTTTTACGTGTTTAATTCGGCAAAAAGATTTACTTTGATGTTTCCATAACTTAAGATCCTTCCAGAGTCGATGGTTGAAGTTTGTAACTTCAACCCTATATCAAGCGTTCTAAAATATCTAAATACGGTAAAATCAAAGCATTTCCTATGCTCAAAAAAAGTACTTTCTTCGTTCAATGATGACACTACTTTAAATGATTTTTACTACTACAATACTCCTCATAGTAACTGGTAATTTGAGCTTTAGGATTGACTTAATAATAGGTTTAAGTTACAAACTTAAACCATCGTGAATGAGAAATGATGAATCTCGCATTCATCATTTCTCATTCATCATTACGCTCACCCCTCCAAAATCTCCTCATGAAAAGCAATGAACTCTTCTCGCAAATCTGCTAAAGGGAAAATCCAATTCTCATCTTCTGGTAAAAAATCATCTATAAATTGAATGGAATGTACGTCATTAATTCGACGCTCTTCTCCTAACAAATTATTTACCACCATATCTCCTATAGATGGAAGATCATCAAAGTCAATCGTCACAATATTCGTTGCTCTTATTAGTATAGAAATTTTTTGTCTATCTTCTTCAACTAGTACAAACTCCCATTTGGAAGCATCATATTCTTGCTTAATCATCATACTATTGAATACCTCAAAAGTAAAATCCCAATCTCTTTTGATAGGTCTACAATAGTTAAACTCCCAGTGTTGTAATTCTGGAGCCTGTTTGAAGATTTGCCGACTTAGGAATAACCGCTTTTTATCTCCATTTGGTGAAATGGTAAACGAGTGCGGTTTTCGCTTACCCACACCTATTTCCCAAGCAAATACGCCAAATTCTAATACCTGATTATTCAGCAATTCGACGACCGTCTTCGTATCTGTTACTTCTCTAAACTGATATTCATTATCAATAAACCAATCCCAAAATTGCTTTACCTTTAATTCCATGACCTGTTTATTTGCCTTGTTTATTAAAATATTTTCACCTCATCTCTTCTTTTAACAACTTAACCTTCAAATATAAAATATACTATCCAATTATACTACCCTCTACTATTGGGAAATTTTAAAATTCCTTAGACTTTTGCGTTATGAATTTTGCATTAAAGAATCTAACAAAGTATTGTGAACGACTTACAACTCCCCATTCAGCCTTACTTTATCAACTAGAACGGGAGACCAACCTTAAAACATTGGCTCCTCAAATGATGAGTGGGCATTTACAGGGGCAGTTACTAAGTATGTTGAGCAAATTAATCCAACCGACTGTTGCCGTAGAAATTGGCACTTTTACAGGATATGCAGCACTATGCCTTGCAAGTGGCTTAGCTAAAAATGGAAAGTTGTACACAATGGAGGTTAATGAAGAATTAGAATACTTGATCCGAAAATATATTGATAAAGCTCAAATGCAAGATAAAATTGAGCTAACGATTGGAGATGCCGCACAGATAATTCCGAATTTACCGAGTCCTTTTGATTTGGTTTTTCTAGATGCTGGTAAACGTTTTTACGCCGATCATTTCGATTTAGTGATTGACAAAGTTCGTTCTGGCGGAATGATTTTGGTGGATAACGTATTGTGGAGTGGAAAAGTGACGCTGGCTAAACATGATAAGGATACCCAAATCATTCATGCTTTTAATGAAAAGGTGTTACGGGATGAGCGAGTGGAAAATGTGTTGCTGCCGATTCGGGATGGGATTAATATTATTCGGAAATTGTAGGTGTATATTTTACTACATAGGTAGTTTTTTTACCACATAGGTACATAGGTCACATAGCAAGGTGTACTACCTATGTACCTATGTGGTAAAAAACGATTAACTATCTGACAAAATAAACCCACTACCATGCACATTCATAATCTGAATACGTTCATCTTTTGATAGATACTTTCGTAATTTTGAAATGAACACATCCATACTCCTTCGATTAAAATAATCACTCTTTCCCCAGATCGCTTGTAGCACATATTGTCGAGATAGCAGGTTGCCTTTATTAAGGCATAGTAACTTTAAAACTTGAGATTCTCTTTCTGTCAAATATTTATCTTCTTCTTGATAACTTAGTTTCTGATTACTGCTATCGAATTGATAATCTCCTATTGAAAAAAGGCTGGTCTCTTGTTGGCTAGTATGGTTTGATCTTTTTAAGATTGCGTGTATTCTAGCTACTAATTCTTCCTCTTCTACTGGTTTGATGATGTAGTCATCTGCCCCTAGGCTGAAGCCTTTTAATACATCTACTTTCAAAGATTTGGCCGTCAAAAATAATAAAGGAATGGAATGGCCTAATTGCCGAGCTTCTTGGGCCATCGTGAATCCGTCCATCTCTGGCATCATAACGTCTAGCACACATAAATCAAAAGTAGCCTGCGTTAATGCTTGCAATCCTTCCACCCCATTTTTTTTCCAAGTGACGGAAAAATCTTTCATCTCTAGATATTCTTTTAGAATATACCCTAAGGTGCTGTCATCTTCTACTAATAATATTTTTGTCATTATTATTTAGTTTTGGATTAACTGTAGCTTAGACCTCTGGTCTGAGTAGTACTTATCTAAAGTGAAGCTACTCAGACCAGAGGTCTAAGCTACTGGAAATTCCATAATAAAGGTAGTTCCCTCCGCTTCTTTACTCTGCACTCGAATAGCTCCGCCATGAGCTTCCACTATGTATTTGACATAACTCAAGCCCAGGCCAAACCCTTTGATATTATGCAAGTTGCCAGTAGTCACTCTATAAAATTTATCAAATAAATGTCTATGATGTTCAGGCGCAATACCTACCCCTTTATCGCTGACAGCAATGACCAATTTTTCATTCGTATTGCTAGTGCTAATGGCAATATTAGGTTGTCCATTGCTATACTTAATCGCATTATCCAACAGGTTTTGAATAACGTTTTTAAAATGAACTCTATCTAGTAAGAGCTGTCCTTTTATTGCTTGAAAGTTCTTTACTAGATGTCCTTGGGCAGTATCTATTTTTAATGCCACTTCTTTTACGGCTTCATTAATAAGACCATGCAAATCACAATCTTCTTTTTGTAAACTATATTTCCCATTTTCTAAAGAAGCCAATTCTAATACCTTATCAATATGACCTTTTAATTTCTGATTTTCTGTTTCCATTAAACCAATATACTCCTCTAGCTTATCTGTTTGATTTAATCGTAGACGCTCTTTAAACACCTTTGTTAGTAAGGAGATTGAAAAAACAGGCGTCTTTAATTCGTGTGTCAAATTATTAATAAAATCATTTTTTATGGTGAGTAAACGCTTTTGTCGATTTGTATTATAAATAAGAAAACTGAAACCTCCGACAATTATCAACAGAAAGAGAAGGGAGGGAATAAGCAGATAGGCTAACTGCCCAAATAGATAGGCGTATAGATTGGTTTGATTAAAATGTAGTAGAATATTACAACTACAAAAGACTTCCACCAAAGAACCAAACCGCACCGTATGTCGATGCAGCGGGAAGGTCTCTGCATTGAAGGCCCCACTCGTGAGCAAGAGTTGGTTTTTAGAATCTGTCAGCGCAAAGGAGAAGTCCGCAGAAATGCCTCGCTTAGCCAATTGCTCTTTTAATAAAGTATCAATGGCTCGCAAAGTTTGTTCTGGCAAGGAGTCCGCAGTCAACATCCCTTTTTCATCTATGTCTATATGTAATTTGGCAATCTGCTGACTTAGTTCTGTATCTGTATACAAATGGCTTTTAATGCTGTATAAAACAGCATCAATCTCCTTAGTATACTTCTCTTTCTCCATTCGTAAACCTATATTCAATAGGCCTACTTGTATGGTGATTAAGCCGAGTAAAGAGACAACGATGAAGGTTATTATGGTTCGATTCATTTGAGGATTATGTTTTTGACTTTAGCTATCAGTAACAACTAAGTTACTAGTAATTACTTAATAATACTACCGTATTAAGGGACTGTTAAGTGAATTAACTTATCGTTTGCATTTGCATTAATTCCTTTCTAATATGTATTTTTGCAGCTATGAAAGCACCTATACGAATAGAGTTACCTACTATTTATGGTATGAAAACTGTAAATGCTTATCTATTTCTAGATCCTGTCCCTACCTTAATAGACGCTGGAGAAAAAACGACTGCTTCTTGGGAAGCATTAATAACCGCTCTAGCGAAGTATCAATTAAAGGTAGAAGATATTCAACGAGTTATCATCACCCATGCACATGTAGATCATATGGGGATGGCTGGAAAAATTGCTGCACATAGTAATGCAGAAGTATGGGTCAATGAATATTGTTACCCTTGGGCTATTCAGAAAGAAGCCATGTGGGAAAGAAGAATAGAGTTGATGGATGGGATGATACCTAATTCGAACCCTGATACATCAAATAATTTCAAAAAAATGATTCTTATGTTTATGAAGAATGTTAAGAATCATTGGGATAATATACCCAAAGATCGACTACGGATATTTCCTATGGAAGGGCAGCTTAATTTTGGAGGGGGAGATTGGGAGGTCATCTATGCACCCGGTCATGCTAATATGCAAACCTGTTTTTATCAGCGAAAACATAAGTGGTTATTGGCAGCAGATATGCTACTTCGCATCACGCCTACAGCGGTAATGGATGCCTCTATTGACAATCCTAAAAAAAGAGATAGAGGGCTTTCTCAAATGTTGGAATCTTATAAAAAATTGGAAGCACTAGATATCGAAACTGTTTTCCCTGGTCATTACGAACCTTTTGGGGATCATCGAACTGTTATCAAGAATCAAGTAGATCGAATCCATGGTCGTATTCAAGAAAGCTATGAATTGATAAAAGGAGGGACTAATGATTTTATGGATATTTTAAATACGATGTATAAAAACAGAGTTAGCATGCCCGCCATGTCTATGCTTTTAGGCTATTTAGATGTATTAGAAGAACAAGGGAAAATTGAAGTAAGAAATGTAAATGGAAAGAGAGGATTTTTTTTAAAGTCCACCTAAAATGTTTTTTGGATAATGTGGGCGACACTTTGAAAGTGTGTCGCCCACATTACCCACATTATCCAAAAAATTCCTTTCCTAAAAAAACTAATTATGAATATCCTAGTTACAGGAACAAGTAGAGGAATTGGCTACGACACCGTAAAAACACTAGCACAAAATCCAGCAAATAAAATTATTGCCCTCTCCCGAAACAAAGCTAGTATGGAAAAATTAGCTAAAGAGGTAGCACCCAGTACCATTCAAATATTACCATTAGACTTAACTAATTTCGATGACGTTTATTTGTATAGTGCTTTATCAGAGATAGATTCTATTGATTTATTAGTAAACAATGCAGGGCTATTGATTAACAAATCATTCGAAGAGTTGAGCATTGAAGATTGGAAAAATATTTTTGATGTGAATGTGTTTGGTATTGTACATTTAGTTAAAGCTTTACTGCCTAAACTAAAAAAGAAGGAAGGTGCTCATATACTAAATATCAGCAGTATGGGCGGTGTGCAGGGTAGCAGTAAATTCCCTGGATTATCTGCTTATAGTGCAAGTAAAGCAGCTGTGATTAATATGACAGAATGCCTAGCAGAAGAATTGAAAGAAGATAATATAAAAGTGAATTGCTTGGCTTTAGGAGCTGTACAAACAGAAATGTTAGCAGAAGCCTTTCCAGACTACAAAGCTCCATTAACAAGTTCTGAAATGGCGAATTATATCAGTTGGTTTGCTTTGAATGGACATCATTTTCACAATGGGAAAGTCATTCCTGTGGCGGTGAGTACGCCGTAAGTCACTCTGAAATGCTATAAAAAAAACACCAACTAGGCATACCTAGTTGGTGTTTTTTTTATCAGAACAGTTATTTAAGGACAAAATATTTATCCATAAATCTCTTACTTGCGATAAGACTTCAACTTATCTAGCCGAGCTTTTACCTCATCCACAATACCTTTATGTTCAGCAATTTGCTCTTCTTTACGTTCTTGGTCCTTTAAGTTCTTTTCAATATCTTCTTCCGCTTGGTGGATATTATCTTTAGAGGTTTCGATCGTCTTGTACAACTTCTTTTCTTCTCTCTTTGCTTTTTTTAGAGATTTTTCCACATCTTTCACTTTGCCTTCTTCCGCTTTAATCATTTTCTTGATACTCTTTTCTTCATCTTTAGAACTTGCCTCTCTTAGCATAGTACGAAGCGTATCATTAGCAACCACAAAAACAGCTTCTGCCGCATCCAATTGCTCTTGAATTAGTTCTTGATTTTCTTCGTTTTTCTCTAATCCTTTTTCCGAATCTTCAATCGCTTTTTCTGATTTCTTAATCGTTTTATGGTAGTCTTCGTTATCTTTCTTTAGTTTTTTCAAATCCTTCTGATGAGACTCTAGCATACGTTCCTTACTTTTAAATTCTTCATCCACTACTGCTATACGTACTTCTAAAGCATAATCTTCCAATAATTTCTCCGCAGAGCGATAAGCTTCTATATTGCTTGAAGAAGATAAATATTCTTCGGCACCAGGCACCCAAAGAGACAATTCTATAGAACCATCCTCTTCTTCTATTTGAGAATAAAGCGTTCCAGATTCTACTCCTGTGATAGCAGATAAACGTACTTTTTCAGTAGTCATTTGCGTTTCCTTACGTTTCTTTTTAGTCTTTCCTCGATATTTCTTCATCATATCTTTCCAGACTTTTTCGGCTGTCTTCTTACTCGCATTATCTACTTTAATGACTAAGGCATTATGATCGCCCATCTTCATACTCTTAGACTCTTCTGAAACCTGAGCGAAGTTGGCGATGAAAATAGATAAAGAAAAAAGAAGTATTAATGGAATACGTCTTTTCATAACTGATATTTTTTGTTACTAAATTATTGTTAAATAAAACTATAGGCGAACCTAAAGCATTCAATTTCTAGTCTTTAGACTAAATGATTACCTAAAAGAAACGATCCCCCTATCCTTTTTGCACAGTTTTTGCAGGTATTAAGAAAAGTTTAATAGTTTTTAATATTACTATACATAAATCCTTCCTCTAAAACAATCTATGCTCCCTCCAGGCAAAGAGTAACTTAAGAATACGACAATAGTATTAAGCCATAATATATGAGAATTCTATCACTTATCATCACATTTTGCTTGCTTTTTTGCGCTACTTCTTCATTTGCGCAAAAGGGACCTCTAAAAAAGGCACAGCAGCTTTTTAAAGAAAAGAAGTATGCGACAGCCATCCCATTATATCAAAAGGCATTGGCAGAAAAGCAAAATGTGGCAATCGCCTCAAAATTAGCCTATTGCTATAAAATGAATAACAAAACGGTAGAAGCAGAAAAGCTTTATGCTGAAATTGTACAAAAAGAGCGAGCAAAAGATATTACCTTTTTCTACTATGCAGAAGCATTGATGGGTAATGGAAAATATGAAGAAGCTATTGAATGGTTCAAGGAATATTTGATTTTAAATCCCGAAGATGAAGCCAGCCAAAAATATATCAAAGCCTGTGAAGACAGCAAAACAATTCCTAGTTATTTTGATAATATAGTGATTGAACCCTTTTCTCAAAATTCGGAAGTAGATGATAATGCCCCTGTATTTTGGAAAGATCACATCATTTTTACTTCTGATCGTAAAGGAAAAACTAAATTTCTGGACGAAAAATCGGGTTGGACGGGTCGAGATTATTTACGCTTATATGCTAGCAAAAAACAAGAAGATGGTAGCTATGGAGCACCGTTTTCTTTTGTTCCAAAAATGAATGTAGCCAGAAAAAATACAGGAATGGCTACCTTTAAAGCAGATGGAACAGAAATGTATTATTCTAGAAATGGCAATCACCAAAACAAAAATGATGCTTACTGCCTTCAACTATATAAAGCAAAATCATCAGATGGTAAAAAATGGAAGGGGGCTGCCCCGCTAAAATTTTGTGCGAAAGAATACAACTATATGCACCCTGCTATTTCTCCTGATGGTAAAGAATTATTTTTTGTATCTGATCGCCCAAAAGGAAAAGGGGGGACAGATATTTACGTTGTCAAAAAAGGAAAAAAAGGATGGGGGAAAGCCAAAAATCTAGGGTCGGTAATTAACACTTCAGGGCATGAAGGATTTCCTTTTATGCACCCAAACGGTCAGCTCTATTTTTGCTCTAAGAGCCATCCTGGATTCGGCGGTTTCGATATTTTTGTTACGGAACGAGATACCGCAGGCAATTGGACAACGCCTGTTAATTTAGGTTTACCTATCAATAGTCCTGCTGATGATATTTCTATTTATTTGGATGCTGCAAAACAGAATGGGGTGTTTACGTCTTCTAGAGAAGGCGGGGATGATGATCTATTTTTGATTCATTTTCCTCCGTTATCTGTTCCTTTAGACAGTTTAACTGCTCCTGCGATTGAGCACATGGGGACGAACAAAGAGGATTAGGATTTATAAAATTGTTGGAAAGATGACAGCCATTTTGAAAATTTCTGCCATCTACCTTCGCTCTATAACTAACTGGTAATCATTGGATTTTTCGGATAACCTGACGCCTATGGGCAGAACCTTTGCGATAGCGAAGTCTAGATCGTAAATATTATACCGTCAAGGTCCCTCACGACCTGCTTAAATCCGTGTCATCCGTGTAACTACGAAGTAGTTCCGTGTTGAATTACATCTAGTATGTAATTCCTATCTCCCCTTAAACTCCGCCGCCCGCTTTTCCAAAAAGGCAGTAGCCCCTTCCTTAAAATCAGCCGTTCCAGATAAAGACTCAAAGCCATCTACCTCTGCCCCGAAACCATCCGCACTATAATCAAAATAAGCATTAACAGCCTCTATCACTTTACTAATTGCAATCGGTGCTTTTGTTGCAATTTTCTCAATAATTTCTTTCGCCTTAGCCACTTCCTCTCCTTGTTCGACTACATGATTTGCTAGACCCAATGTTTTTGCCTCTTCCGCACGAATCATATCCGCTGTCATTAACAGTTCCATCGCCTTTCCTTTGCCAATTAATTGAATCAACCGTTGCGTACCTCCATATCCAGGTAGGATACCTAGATTCACTTCTGGCTGTCCAAAACGAGCTTTGCTTCCTGCTATACGCATATGACAAGCCATCGCCAATTCGCAGCCACCCCCTAAAGCAAAACCATTAACGGCAGCTATTACAGGTTTCGGAAATCGCTCTATTAAAAAGAAAGTATCATGCCCTCTTTGAGAAAGTGCTCTAGCTTGGGCAGGCGTCAAACTATTGAATTCGCTAATGTCTGCCCCAGCTACAAAAGATTTTTCTCCTGCACCTGTAATAACAATTCCCTTTAATCCATCA
>CAKZUM010000424.1 GCA_937921525.1 uncultured Saprospiraceae bacterium | reverse complement strand
GTTTTGCCTTATAACTCTGATGAAATAAAAGCCAGTTGGAGGCATAATGGAGCAGAACTTCCGTATGTGCCAATGAACAAAATAGTAGGAAATAATTTGAATAAAATTACTACTTTAGACTATTGGAAAAGCGGTTTGGAAAAAGAAGATAAAGTCAATCTTGCGAGTATAAAAGTAGAACAGATAAATGGCCCAATATTATTATTATCTGGCAAGGCTGATAAAGTCTGGCCATCTGCTTATATGGCTGATAAAATCGAACAAAGAATAAAGGAACATAATTTTCAACACTCCTTTCAGAATATACAATACGACAATGCTGGGCATTTAATTTCTGCTAATCCTGAGGTGTCGTCAACAAGTCGAGTAGGAAATATGACCATAGATGGTAAGGATTATGAATTTGAATACGGCGGAACGAATGAAGGAGATCATGCTGCTAGACAAGCCGCTAAATCTGAAGTAATTGAATTTATGGGAAGAATAGACGGTATATAATCGAAGACTTATTTCAAAATAAAAGTAGCCTTGATGAGCATATCATCAAGGCTATTTTTTTTAATATCTAAGCTAGTTGCTTCTTTTTCAGCAACCTGCCTGCGTTCCTTGGAAGGCAGGTGGAAAAAGAAGAGTCAACGTCAAACGTTGAGTTATTTAATCTACAAAGTATTTAGTAATCTTCTTACTAACTAAAGCCTGCCCTTTCTCTTTAATACTTAGTATGTATAAACCTGCTTCCCATTCAATTGCATCTATTGTGTGGATTGCTTGATCTTTTGATATAGACGATTGATAAACCAGTTGCCCATTTATATGATGTACCAATAGAGTAGCATCATTACTTACAGGGGTATAGGTAACTTGGAGTTGATCCTTAACAGGATTTGGAAAGACACTAAGTTCATAAAGGAAATTAGAAATATCAATATCGACTTCAACATCATTTCTAGAGGAGGCACTAATTATATTCCCATTTGATCCAGTATTGAATTCGAATATATCTGTAAAGTCAGATTCCCCTTCCGCACATAAGGCTTTAATACGATATTCTAATTGTAAGTGAGCAGGAGCAGTGACGAATAGCCTAGTACGTTTGGTGTTAAAGTTAATCAACCAAGTATCCATTCCTTTAATACGTATTTGGAATAAATAATTTTCTACTCCTGATACAGCATCCCATTCAATAAATACTTTACCGTTTCCATTAGATATTACGCTTGAAGAATTAGGAGTGAGACAACCTGTAGGAGCAGTAGGCATAGCAGCTGGTAAATCAAATAAACCAAAACCTCCTGTAAAAGAACTGCTAATACCATCACTAGAATTATTATCAAAATTACAATCAAAACTACCATTTCTTGATACGAAGAAAGCTTCGGTGTTTGGACAATTTTGTAATAAATTGGTACTAGGAGAAAAGGAAATATCATACTGGTAATTAGAACCAGTTGACTGAATATTCCATCTGCCAACTACACAATCAACGGTAGTCGTTGATGTAGTTGGACATGAGAAGTTCATACCGATGGGGGTAGTAGTCTCGCTATCAAAACTAGCTGTTATATCGGAAAGTTCTGCAGCTTGTGTGAAGGAAATAAAAAAGGGATTATTTTCTGTAAGACCTACAGGAAAACCATAAGTACCTCCCCCTAATACCTTTCTTCTCAGTTTTCCTTCTATAAAATTATCCTTATTAGCAACTGTAAAATTACCAGTCAAAGAACTTGGAGAAGGATTGTTTAGAAACAGTTCATACTTATAATCACTAGCTTGTGTACCACTATCAATGTCCGTACGAAGTTTTCCATTAACTAAATTGAACACTTGACTTACTTCTATATTGCTATTCAAGTCCACCATTCCCGCTTCCTTGTGTAGTGATAATTCATAAAAGCTCTGTAAACCTGTAAAATCACCAGTGATCCTTTGGACTGGACTATCACCAGAGAGTACTACAGTTCGCTCCCCTTGGTTACTTGTTGTTAGGTAAGAAGCAGTTGCTTCTTTCGTTATATTTCCTTCTGCAATGATGGTTCCGTTGTTTTCAACAATCCCGTCTGTTGTTGCGATTACCAGGTCAGGTTCTACAAAAACCAATGCTTCTTCTTGAATGTGGAATACTCCTTCAACGTGCAATTGGGCATTGCCAAATGGTAATTCAAAGAAATAGCAGAGACCTAAAAAGAAGGCAAATAAAGTATGTTTCATGGATGTTAATTTTTTTAATTTTAAAAAATGATGGTGGATTTTTTGAAAATAAAAACTAGAGGAGCAAGCCTATAAAGCTCCCCTAATTACTAAGTCACACCAGTTTCCAGACATTACTTTATATCTAAAATAGCTTCAATTTTTGCCAGTCGATTTTTAAGTATGGCCATTTCTTTTTCTTGCTGCGCTAATTTTTCTGCTTGTTGCTCAATTAAATCTTGCTGTGCTTTAATTCCTTCTGTTAATACAGGAATTAAACCAATATAATTGACGGCCTTATATCCATCTTGATCGGTCATCACCAAATTAGGAAGAATCGTTTCTATTTCTTGTGCAATAAAACCAAACTGTTCATCTGTCGCTACTTCTTTGTCTTTTAGTAAATAAGTAGTTCCTCTCAATTGATTAAGAATCGCTAAGCTATTGGAAAGGCTCACGATATTGGTTTTATATCTTCTATCAGATGCGACCATCATTCCATTAACTCTTAATACGCCTGAAGCATTTATATCTCCATCTACATCTAATCGGTAGGCTGGGGCAGTTGTCCCAATCCCTACATTTCCATTATCGTTTACTCTTAAGGCAGGGTTCATAGGATTGGCGCCATCGTGTAAGATATTCATAGCAGGTGCGCCCGCTTCACCGACTACCATAAATCTTGCGCCAGGTGCAGTTGTACCAATACCAACTCGTCCGTTGTCATTCACTCTTAAAGCAGGATTCATAGGATTTGTTCCATCGTGTAAAATATTCATAGCAGGTGCGCCTGCCTCACCGACCACCATAAACTTTGCACCTGGGGAAGTAGTCCCAACTCCAACTCGTCCATCATCTCTCACCGCTAACATAGATTGATTCATACTATTGGCAATATTCATAGCAAAGGTGCTACTGTTATTACCTAAAGCGGTTACCATGAATCTTGCACCGGGAGAACTAGTGCCGATACCTGTTCGCCCATCATCCTTGATATGGAATAAAGAACTACCTGCCGCATTAGCAATATTAACGGCTGCTGTTCCATTAGTCATGCCTTCACCAACAACCATAAATCTTGCGCCCGGTGAGGTTGTCCCAATACCAACTCGTCCATTATCATTTACTCTTAAAGCAGGATTTGTTGGAGTAGCTCCGTCGTGTAAAATATTCATGGTAGGTGCGCCTGCTTCACCGACAACCATAAATCTTGCGCCCGGTGAGGTTGTACCAATACCAACTCGTCCATTATCATTAATTCTTAGAGACGGATTCATTCCTGAAGTCAAATCGCGTAAAATGTTTAAAGTAGGAGCCCCTTCTTGCCCCACAATCATAAACCTTGCGCCAGGAGATTGAATACCAAAACCTATTCGTCCATCATCTCTTACATAGAATAAAGAATTACCAGTGATGTCTGTAACATTAAAAGCCGAAGAAGCGTCTGTATTACCAGCTGCTCGAATTTCTAAAGTTGAATTCGGATCAGAAGTATTGATGCCCACGTTTTTTTGAGCACTTAATAAACTAGTGTTAGAAAGTAGAAAAGCTAAAGCAAGCATCAGCTTCAATGATTTTTTACAAATTGTTCTAGGGAATAACATTTGATTCAGTTTAAAAATTAAGAAATAGATGTTTAGAAATGGTTCAATAATAAATGTACATTCTTCTACTTGTTATTTTTCCTTTCTGCTGCGTTGAAAAGCCTCGTCGATGCTAGGCATCGCCTACGTTTTTCGCCTTGCATAAAGAAAAAATAACGGCGCATAAAAACGA
>CAKZUM010000423.1 GCA_937921525.1 uncultured Saprospiraceae bacterium | reverse complement strand
TAGTACTGGTAAAAACGTATCGAAGCTTAATCATGTACAAGTGTTTCACCTACCACAACTAAGATTATTTCCTTACCAAAGGACTTTTTTAAGGGAAAGGAATTAAATAATTTGAACCAGAAGGCGCAGTTATTTTTTCTTCTAAGAAACTCAAAAAATCAGTGCATAGCCTAGCTACGGACTTACTTTTTTGAGGTTTTTAGAAGGAGAAAGAACAAGCATAATGGCTTAAGTTATTTTGTTCCTTTCACTAAACAGGCATCTCTTTAAATTATTCCATAATTGTAACGTAAATTAGTTACTTACTTGAGTAATTGTTTAGTAACGACGAAATAATAAGTTGGTCATCTGGACGAGAAAATTTTGTTCTCAATTTTTATTAAAAAATCCTTGCATAGCCTAGCTACGGAAGTATTTTTTAAGAGAAAATGAGGACAAAAGATTCCGTCCTAGATGTTCAAGTTATTGTTTTGTCGTTACTTAGCTACCATTTTATACTAATTTCTATTGCAACTTACCGCTTAGTTGTTCAGATATTACTGATTATCTAAGTGAATTGGTCATTGCACTCAATGTTGAACTAACGCATTTGCTGTTAGTTCTTGATTGATTAGAATGCTATATATAGATGCTCTAGAACGAAGTATATTCTTGTACCCTATACTATTACTCTGTTTAGAACTGTATTCGTTGCCTCAAAAAGTTTACTGTGTTTAAGATTGGCAAACAATTGTACAATTATTTTCTAACAAATGAGCAAGACAAAGAATTTACTCACCGCCTAAAAAGTATCCTAGGATACGTTCCAAGTAATTTGGCGCTCTACAAATTAGCGTTTTTTCATAAATCTAATAGCAGTCATAAAGGATATGCTAGCCAGAATAATGAACGCTTGGAATACCTCGGAGATGCAGTATTAGGTACCATCGTTGCGGATTATTTATTTAAAAAATATCCAAACAGCGATGAGGGATTCTTGACCAAAATGAGGTCTAAGATTGTTAAGCGTAAGTCGCTTAATTCTATCGGTGACAAAATGGGCTTAGATGTATTATTATCCGAGTACAACAATACTCGTTTAAGTAGATCTATGCTTGGCAATGCGGTAGAGGCATTAGTGGGGGCTATTTATATCGAAAAAGGATATGATGGTACCAAAAACTATGTCGTTAATAACCTATTGCGTCGATACTTAGATATTCATGAGTTAGAAACAACGGATGACAATTTCAAAAGTCAACTGTTGGAATGGTCTCAAAAGAATGGAAAATCAGTTAGCTATAAAGTGCTAGCTCGATATAAATTCGAAAAAAGAGATCGTTTTAAAGTAGCCGTATTGGTAGATGGAGAAAAAGTGGGCACTGCTGATGATTTTAATAAAAAAAGTGCAGAACAAATTGCCTCAGAGCGTGCGCTCAACGCACTAGGCATTCCAGCCCCAGTCTATGGCTAAATCTTCCAATTCGACCACATCCTCTTCTTCCAAACGTATGGATCAAATGATCTCTGGTTTGGAAGAATTGGATAATTGGTTACAAGACACCTTCCGTCAAGGACTCGCAAGCCTTGAGCAACAACCCTTCTCCTTTTGGAAAGAAATTTCCGCCCGCATGGTCGATGCTAAATTAGGCGGCATCGGCAAAAGATTAACTCGCTTATCTACTATTATTGGTCAACAAGATAACTGGCATGAGATCGTCTTAGAGGAACTCAGTAGCTTCTATTTATTGATTCGTGGGCTACAGAATTTGGAGCAACTCCCTCCCCTACTGCAAACGGATATATTGCAAGTAGCAGGCGTTAATACCAGAAAGGAAGATTTATTTAAAAATGGTATACGCTCCCAAGATACTTGGATGACGCTAGCAGTTGCCCATCAGGAAGAAGATAATCTTCGCTCTCGTAAAACTTGGCTATATGGCTGGACGAGCCATCAGTATGCCTTAGTACTAGACTTTGCTTGGGGACGTACAGATTTTACCAATCATTACGAAGCTGGAAAAGTATTTACGGGCACGGTAGTCTATTACCCATCTAATACGCCCTTACGTGTGGCAGTTAAAGAAAAGCAGCAACTGGATAAAAAATATATCAAACGAATTGTGGGCTTCCCAAGTTTTGCTGCGTTTTTAAATCATTACGCTACTAATCTAGCCAACAATCCTTGGCTAGCAAATCACCCTTGTGCGATAGAAGAAGTCACCCCTACCCTAGATAAAGAAAAATTAGTATTAGTCGATTCGGATAATCATATCATTCCTATCACTATAACGCCAACCCAAAAATGGCAACTGATTGCAATGAGTGGTGGGCATCCTATTAATCTGTTTGGCGAGTGGACTGGGAAGGTTTTTATTCCGTTAAGTGTTAGTGTGATGGAGCAGTTTTCGGTATTGTAAAATGCTGCACACATTAAAGAATCTTTCATTTACAATGATAATAGCTGTATTATTTACCATACTACTGGACATTTCAAAGAACAGAGAAGCGAGAGTAGAGAATAGAGACAGATTACGTTTAAAAAAGGACGAAATTTCGTCGTTCTCTGATCGAAATACGTCTCTACTCTCTCTTCTCTGCTCTCTGTTCTAAA
>CAKZUM010000422.1 GCA_937921525.1 uncultured Saprospiraceae bacterium | reverse complement strand
GCCTTATGTGAAATTGACGAAACTGGTGCTTTATTAATTCGACCTGATGGACATGTGGCTTGGCGAATGAAAACTTTTAAAGGAAATGCTCAGGAGGAATTACAACGAGTATTTCAACACTTTTTTCAAAACAAAACAAATCTTCAATCATGAAAATCATTAAATACATCGGTCTGTTTCTAGGAGTGCTATTACTTTTTGCAATAGCCTTCGGCTTGTACCTAAATCGAGGCTTACCCCACGAAATCAAGCCAGCCAATTTTAATTGCTTATCGCTTGACGATGGAAAGTTTATTGATTTTGATGCGCTGCCTAACAATATGTATGGAATAGGTTTAGCCTATGCAGGGCATATCAACGAAACAGCTTCCGATTTTGACCCAAATGGCGACCCACCCGTTTTTATCAAAGCCAATAATAGCATCACCAAAAATGGAAGTCTCGTCAAAATCCCTTCTCATCAGACTATGTTGAATGCTGTGGAGCAATTGGAGTCAGGTATTAGTGACAAGGTCAATCAACAATTCAAATCTTTGCCTGCTTTACTCGATTATGAAGTAGAGATGGGTTTCGTCCTTTTAGAAGATATTCCAGCGGAAAATTTAAACAATACAAACTATGCGCCCAAAATTGGTTTTTTTATAGCCAATGATTTTGGAGCAAGAAGTGTAGCCGTATTAGGAGAAGGACAAGAGAACCGCTACGACTATTGGGGTATCTCTAAAAGTTTTTTGGGCTTTACGCCAATTGGCGAAAAAGTTTGGATTCCGAATGAATTTAAAGCCAATAGCATCCCTTGTATTACCATTGAAACACAAGTAAATGGGGAAGTTCGACAACATCAAATGACCAACGATTTGATTTATACGCCTTTGCAAATGTTACAATCCATTCATCGAAAATATCCAAATAAACTATTGCAAAAAGGCGATATGGTGTTAACGGGTACGCCAGGAGGTGTGATGATGTCTGCTCCAAGATGGTTGGTTCGATTGGCAGGAATCGTAGGGATGGGACGTTTTGACAAATTAGCTAATCTTACTTCTAATGAAGTAGATGTTGCGAAGTTTTTAAAAGCTGGCGATAAGGTAATGGTTAAGGGCGAAGGATTGGGAAGTGTGGAGGTAGAGATAGTGGAGTAGGGGTTTGACTTTAATACAAAATTAAGAATCTATGATAACAAGTCTATTGTTGTTTTAGTCCTAGCTTATTTCTTATATAAAAATTATGTGGAAAAGCAATTTGGTATAGACCCCGACAGATATTGGAATTTGTCCGTAGCTTAGACCTCCGGTCTGAGTAGATATTTTTTAATTAAGACTGCTCAGACCAGAGGTCTAAGCTACATAAATACAAAAAATGATTAAAGAAAAATTCAACTTAACAGAAAAAGTCGCCATCATCACTGGCGCATCCAAAGGCATCGGCGAAGCAATGGCAAGAGGCATGGCAGAGTTTGGCGCAACCGTCGTAGTCAGTAGCAGAAAACAAGCTGCTGTAGATGCGGTCGCTGAACAATTTCAATCCGAAGGCTTATCCGCAACAGGTATCGAATGCCATGTTGCCAAAGCAGATCATCGAGAAGCCTTAGTCGAAAAAGTGATGGCAAAATATGGACGCATTGACATCTTAATTAATAATGCAGGCACCAATCCTTATTTTGGACCCATCCATAAAATGCCCGAAGCCGCTTATCAAAAAACGATGGATGTTAATATCAACTCCGCAATTGCATTAAGTAATTTGGTGTATCCCATTATGAAGCAACAGGGTGGGGGTAGCATTATTCATATCAGTTCCATCGAAGGGCTGCATCCTTCCAAAATGATGACGGCCTATAATCTTAGTAAAACCGCATTGATAATGCTTGGAAAAAATCAGGCAATCGAATGGGGAAAAGACAATATTCGAGTAAATACTATCTGCCCAGGTTATGTCAGAACAAAACTAAGCGAAGCCCTTTTATCCAATGAAACGTTGGTGAAAGACTTTGAAAAAAATTGTGCCTTGGGTCGGTACTCTACGCCTGATGAAATGGCGGGTTTGGCAGTCTTTTTAGCATCGGATGCTAGTTCTTATATGACAGGGAGTACGATTGTGAACGATGGTGGGTTGTTGCATGCGCCTTTGTTTGGGTAGGGATTATTACTTTTTTTAACGTCCATTGTTTTGAATTATGAGATATTGACAAATTTATCTAAACCACAACAGTAGTTGACAATTTTACCACATAGGTACATAGGTCACATAGTGTAACGTATGCTATGTACCTATGTGGTAAAATACAATCCTAGCTTTGTTTTATCAAGCTGCTTCAGTCCTAAATTTGTGGTAAAACTAATATCAACTGTTTGGATAAACTTGTCGAAATATTTAAAAATTAAACAGACTAAAAATTAAACCTATTATAAATTTTGTGGTCCAACAATTATATTGTCCTTTACTACTTACCTTCTTAATTCAAGGTGATAGATTTCCGAATTTTGCTATACATAATTAACCGAATTTAAAATGAAATTGATTTTTAAAATTACTGTTTTACTTTTATTAACGTCCATTACCTCCTTTGCACAAAACAACTCTGAAGTAATGAATAATCACGATGTGAATTATAAATTTTGTTCTGCACAAACCGATAGTGACCAACCCGTTACTCCAAATAACGATAACGATCAGCCTTCTAATCCAAATAATTTTGGCCAGCCAAGTGTCAATTGTGAAAGTACCTTCGGAGTCCTAGTAGAAGAAGACATCACCTATGCAGAAGGATTAGCCAATATTGGCACTAGTTCTGCAACGGCTGCAATACCATTATTGCTAGATCTCTATGTACCAGATAATGATTCTCAGAATAGACCGGTGTTTATGTTTATTCATGGTGGAGGGTTTCAAGGAGGCACCAAAACAAAGCCAGAAATTATAGCTATGGCCAATTACTTTGCGGCTAGAGGATGGGTTTTTGCCTCTGTGGATTACAGAACTACAGAAGAATTGCAAGGAAATATTTTTACAGGAATTGCTCCTCAAGAATGGATTGATTTCACCCTTCAAAATGCAACAACTCCTAAAGATGCTAGAACTAGCGTTGCTATGTATGCCGCCCAAAGAGATGCCAAAGCTGCCCTTCGTTGGATAATAGCTAATGCGAGTTCTTATAATATAAATCCAGATTTTATCACCGTAGGAGGTGCTTCAGCAGGAGCAATTTCTACTATTGCCTTGGGGATTTCTAATCAAGAAGACTTCAGAGATGAAATTTCCATCACAGAAGATCCTACATTGTCTACTACCAACCTAAACGAAACTTACGAGGTGAGAAGTTTGATCGACTTCTGGGGAGGTAACATAAAATTGGATGTGTATGAAGCGGTATATGGCGTGGAGCGATATGATAGTAATGACCCTCCATTATTTATCGCCCATGGCACCGAAGATCCAACTGTCCTTTTCAGTGAGGCAGAAGAAATGGTGCAGCTTTATAATTCTACAGGAGTACCTATAGAACTAAATACGCTTGAGGGTAGAGGCCACGGTGCCTGGGATGCGACTATTGATGGAAAGAGTCTGTCAGATCTGTCTTTTGATTTTCTGGTAGAACAACAGCAATTAATTGTAGAAGGTTGTGATAATCAAAATGAATCAATGGACCAAGACGGAGATGGTTTTGCTTCCAATGTGGATTGCAATGATAATGATTCAAGCATTAATCCGAATGCCGAAGAAATACCAAATAATGGCATTGATGAGAATTGTGATGGGATGGATGATATGACTACATCTATGCCAGTTTGTACGCCACCTACTGGATTATCTTCTCAACAAACTGGTACAAGAAGACTTAGATTGAGTTGGAATCCAGTAGAAAATGCAACAAGCTATCGAATACAAATTAGAGTTAAAGGTACTAATGAGTGGAGAGTCAATGCTACCACTCGTCGACCAGTAGTCAGTGGGCAAGGTCAAGCTAATACCTATGAATTTCGAGTAAAATCCTTATGCGAAAATGGCGAAGAATCTGCCTTTAGTGCTATCCAAGAATTTACGATCTCTAATAATTTAGTAGCAGCTACTACTAGGGATAAAGACACAAATGATGATATTATAGAATTTACAATTCCTAGTCAGACCATTCGTCTTTTTCCAAATCCTGTACGGGATTGGTTGGAATTAGAAATGCCTACGAATTCGGTAACTGGCAGTATCTTTATTTATGATATAGCAGGACGAGCACTTTTTAGAAGAGAAGTTGATTCGAGTAATTCTTTTAATCGAATCAATGTTCATCAATTTAAAGCGGGTGTTTATTTCTTAGAAATTCAATCAAAAGAAGGAATGCGTTTTAGGCAGCAATTTATTAAGGGGTAAGTTTTATAATGATAGGATAAATTCCCTGAACATTCGTTTGTAGTTAAATAGTTACAGCTTAGGTAAGAGTAAATAAAAATGGAACTCTTTGTAGAAAGTTTAGGATCGTCAAGGTTTGTAACCATAATACTATAGGAGCATTCTATTACAAACTTTGACGATCCGCAACAATCAAAGCATGGTCAAATAACCCAACTTATTATTTTACTATTATTCTCTCCACACTGTTCTCTTCTTTCGAGCTTACTTGAATGAAATACATACCTGCTGCTTGATTACCTAGATTAAATTCTAAGTTTTGTTCAGAGGTAGTTGCTGTCAAGAATAATTGCTGAATAGTTTGTCCCTGTGTGTTTAATATAGTAATGGTACGGTCTACATTTGATGTATTTGCTAATTCTAAAAAGAATAGGCCATTACTCGGATTTGGATAAACTCTAAAATCTGTAGCACTTATAGTAGAGGTACTATTTATTTTAAAGTCGATAGCTATTTCCGCTGTATTAAACTGTCCATTTGAACAAGAGACATTTTCGATCACTTCATTAACTGGATAGAAATCTAGGCAGTTGAATCCTGGAACACTTGTACAATAAACAGCTCCACTTGCATTGTATAAAACAGTACTAGTTGCTGTTACTACATTTAGATAAACATACCCTGCACTCTTATAAACTTGTATTGACGTTCCATCACAATTATTAGGATCTACAATACTCGATAACCAAGGATAATCTGTGAATACTGCAGAAGTAGACATTCCGCCATTTCCACTACTATTACCATTATCTCCGCCGTCGTTTTGACCACCAGCACCACAAGTAAAGTTTTCAATAACGGAATCAACTGTGTAAAAATCTAAGCAGTTATATCCTTCACTACTTGTACAATATAGCGTACCACTTGCATTGTATAAAATAGTACTAGTAGCTGTTACTACGTTAAGATATACAAATCCTGAACTATTGTAAACCTGTACGGTCGTACCATCACAATTATTAGGATCTATAATAGTTGATAGCCAAGGGTAGTCTGCAAAAATTGTAGAGGTTGACATACCGTCATTTCCACTATCCCCACCATTGTCACTACTATCTCCTCCGTCGTTTTGATCATCAGCACCACAAGTAAAGTTTTCAATAACGGAATCAACTGTGTAGAAATCTAAGCAGTTGAACCCTGGACCACTTGTACAATAAACAGCCCCACTTGCATTGTACAAAATAGTACTAGTAGCTGTTGTTACATTAAGGTATGCAAATCCTGAACTATTATAAACCAGTATACTGGTACCATCACAATTATTAGGGTCGACAATAGTTGATAACCAAGGATAATCTGCGAAAATTGTAGAAGTTGACATACCAGTATCTCCACCGTTGTTACCAGTATCTCCGCTGTCGTTGCCAGTATCTCCGCTGTCATTGCCAGTATCTCCGCTGTCGTTGCCAGTGTCTCCGCTGTCATTGCCAGTGTCTCCGCTGTCATTGCCAGTGTCTCCGCTGTCATTGCCAGTGTCTCCGCTGTCATTGCCAGCGTCTCCGCTGTCATTGCCAGTATCTCCGCTGTCATTGCCAGCGTCTCCGCTGTCATTACCAGTGTCTCCGCTGTCATTGCCAGTGTCCCCAACATCGCTACCAGTGTCTCCGCCGTTATTACTTTCTCCACAAGCGGTACAAGCTTCCCACTCAAAACAAACGTCAGTAGTTGTTGTGGCATCAATTATTCTATTGGTAAACTCTCCTGTTGTCAAAGTACACTCTGAACCAGATTCTAGTATTTCTTGTACATTCCAGTTATCTAAAGTAAATTTATATTCATAAGTGGCAGCAGGAAGTGGTATAGTTGTCGACCAAATACCATCACCGTCATCGTCACTTAAAGGATTAGCATCTCCTGCCCAGTTATTCAATGTACCACTAACATACACTTGTCCGAAGGAACTATTATATCCATTCATATCTACTGCGAAAGTTACATCAACCTCCTCTACCACAGGCACGGCATCTACCCCTGGGCCACTGTCTCCTCCGCACGAAGTACAAGAATCCCAGCTATAGCAAACGCTTAAATCTCTTGAAACAATAAGTAATCTATTTGTAAATTCCCCAGTAGTCAATGTACAACCTGAATTTGCTTCAAATCTTTCTTGATCGGTCCATGTATCTAATGTAAATAAGTATTCATAAGTACCTTCGGGAAGTGGTATAGTTGCCGACCAAATACCGTCACCGTCATTATCGCTTAATCGGTTTCTACCACCTGACCAATCATTAAAAGAACCACTTACATACACCGTATTGAAGAAATCAGCAGTATAATTATTCATGTCAACCGTAAAGGTTACATTAAACATATCTTCAGCAGGTGGTGCAGTTGGAGTGGTAGGAATCGTAGGAGTAGTAGGGATAGTAGTAGTGCTATCATCACCATCTCCACAAGTATTACAGCTTTCCCAAGCAAAGCAAACTTCAGCATCGTCATTAAAGGCGATGATTCTATTTGTAAATTCGTCTGTAGTCAAAGTGCATTCTGAACCTGGCTCAAATATTTCCTGTACAGCCCAGTTATCTAAAGTAAATTTATATTCATAAGTTGCAGGAAGAAGTGGTATAGTTGTCGACCAAATACCATCACCATCATCATCACTTAAAGGATTAGATTCTCCAGACCAGCCATTTAAAGAACCACTGACATACACCTGTTCAAATGATTGATTATAATTACTCATATCTACATTGAAGGTAACATCAACTGTCTCTACAGACGACCCGTCACAGTTAACACAAGTACTCCATTTAAAGCAAACCTCACTTGCACCATTTACTGGAGTAAGTCTATTTGTAAATTCTCCTGTTGTTAAGGTACAACTAGAGTTAGGAGCAAATTCCTCAGCGTCCCTCCAATTGTCTATGGTAAATTTGTATTCATGGTTTCCATTAGGCAAATTTACAGTAATAGACCAGATACCATCACCATCATTATCGCTTAAAGGGTGAGACTCGCCAGACCAATCATTGAAAGTACCACTCATGTAAACAGTACTGAATGAACCATTATAATCGTTCATGTCAACGGAGAATACGGCTTGTCCATGTAAAAAGCCGAATAAGCCTGTGAAAAATAAAAGAGTTAAGATTTTTTTCATTAGAAAAATAATTTTGTAAATTATAGATGTTAAATAAAGTCCGAATCTTGGCAAAATACAGTATCTATTACCTATTCAAAAACTAATAAAACTCAATGATATGTATTTTTTATATTTATGATAAAAATACTATATGTTTTAAATATTAAGTCAAAAAATATATAAAATAGTAGTCTAGTAAACATTATTATAAGCTTATCTAAGATTTTTAGGAACCTATTAATGTGACTCGGTGGATAGTTTGACCATCAAAAAAATTGGATTTTGAAGTAGCATTAAAATTATTGACCAGCGACTTGAATGGCTATTTTAATGTGAATTAAGTCTTTAAGACGTTGGTTGTCAAGAAATGTATTTTCCGAAGGGGGGTATCTATCTGTAGTTGTAAATAATTAATAATCAATAAGTTGTAGGTATACTGATCTTCAAGATTTTAAACTGAAAATTTTGTTTCTCTATATTCAACTACAGACGTATACGTCTTCCGAAAGAAAATATATATTATAATAAATCTAGTTCTTGGTGTGAAAGGCAATTCTAATTGATGGCAGGTTATTTACCCTATTTACTAATAAGTATGATGGTTATTTATATGATAAAAATACTATATATTTTTCATATTTTTTCAATTCTTATGTAATTTTTTTGTCTGAATTACTGAATACATAAATTATAAAAACGACTCTAGAATGAAATATCTACGTTTTACCTTCCTGCTATTTGCAATATTTGAAGTACTCGGAGCTATCAGATCTTTTAATTCGACACCAGATTCAATTAATTCTCGTTTAGGAGGGGCTTATATGAGTCCTGAAAGTATGCATTTTGTCTTTCTGTTTGGAGCTGCTCTATTGTCTATTGCTATAGCTGCTATTTTTGGCTTTATCACAAATGATCGAACTGCTCGTATTGGACTTTGCCTTTCTTTTATTTGCTATAATGGACTGGCAGCTTATGCCTGTTATAAAGGCTTAACTATGACAGCTAATTTCAAGTTAGGACTTATAGTACATAGTATTTTATTCCTTCTTTTTGTGATTATGTTTGGATGGCTTTTTAGGAAAAAGGAGTAAAGTTTTGACAAGTTTATCCAGACAGTTGATATTAGTTTTACCACAAATTTAGGAATGGAGTAGCTTGATAAAACTAAGCTGACAAAGCTAGGGTTGTATTTTACCACATAGGTCACATAGTAGGACGTATGCTATGTGACCTATGTACCTATGTGGTAAAATTGTCAACTACTTTTGTGGTTTAAATAAACTTGTCAAAGTTTTTGCAGATTCCTTTCGCTAATTATTTAGTAGAGCGAGTCGGTATCAATCATGTAGGTATTGGAAGTAATTTTAATCATGGTGGTGGAATAGAGGGGTATGCAGATGCTTTGACTATTCTCGAGCCACCTCAAAGAATGCCTCCTGACTATTAAAAGCAGAAAACACCCCCAACGCATTTTGTATGTTAGAGGGTGGTTCATTCAAATCTCTAGAATCCTGCGTTCGATTTTCATACAATGCAGCATACTCTTGATTGATGTGATATACTCTAACAGAATAGGTACCAAAAGATACTAAAGTGCCTCCTAAAAAGGCAAGCGAGTTATCTTCTGTAGGTTCTGAGACAAAGCGAAAACGCGCCAAAGCGTCAATCACTTGACCAGGAAAAATTGGATCAATCGTATCCTTTACACTCTCTACCACCATGAAATAGAGATCTTCATTTGGGTTATCCCAAGTTGCTTCTATTCTGGATTCTCTTAGAAAATTACCAATCGCTTCAACAATAGCTTCCCGCCCTTCACTCAATGGCAATCGGGGCACTTTTAAAGAATCTTCCGAAAGTATAAGCCCCTCCGTAGGCGTAGGAACAATCGTTTCTGCAGTTGCCGTAATGCCATTATGCACGACCTCTAATTGGAATACATCATTGGTTTCTACGCTAACATCATCTCCAGGATAATTATATAAACCTTCAGTTCCAGAAGAGACTAATGGAAAACGTTGTCCATTTTTTATCAAAGTCACCTCCGCATTATTGATTGGCGCAGAAGTATCTTCTTCTTGGGATAAGGGAAAAGTACTTTTAATACGAATATCATCTATGGGTTCACCTGCATAAATAAATGCTTCTACCACAAATTGATTAGCGGCAATATTATTCAGGTTTTCTTCATCGCAGGAAGAAAATAGAAGGACTAATAAAGAAAGGAGTATCGTATGTTTTTTCATTATTATATTTTTGAACTTAGGAACGAGGGATAAATAAAGTTTACGATTTAAAATGAAGATTTTTTACTTTAGACAACTTGAAAAATGAGATTTTATCTGCTATAAATGAACATTTTTTCAGGGCAGTATAAAGGAAAAAAGACCATTTTAAATGTAAAAGTTATTTG
>CAKZUM010000421.1 GCA_937921525.1 uncultured Saprospiraceae bacterium | reverse complement strand
GAAATATATAATGAGGGGAAACGGTATTTTAAGAAATATGATGATTATTTAGATAAAGCAAATAATAAGATTACTTATTTAAAACAACCAGAAGTGGCAGAAATAGTCATCGAACAATTGGAGCGTTTTAATGGAGAATGGTATGATTTATTGGCTTATTGTATTATGCCTAATCATATTCATTTGGTATTAGATTTTTCTATTCAGATTCCGCGATTTGCTCTGGAGAAAGATATTTTGTCGACAGAATATCAACAACTAGATTTCGTTATGAAGCGAATTAAAGGTGCTAGTAGTCGGTACGCGAATCAGTTCTTGGGACGGACGGGTGAACCTTTTTGGCAAATAGAAAGTTATGATCATTATATTAGGAATGAAAAAGAATTAAAAAATGTGCTTCGATATACTTTGCATAATCCTGTAAAGGCAAATTTGGTTAAAAATTGGGAAGCACACCCCTACACTTGGTCCAAATTCAAGTAACACAGAATTTATTCTGTACCCCGTACCACGGAATTTATTCCGTAATAATCAGGTACGGAATAAATTCCGTGGTACTGGGGTACGGAATAAATTCCGTGGTACTGATTTACGGAATAAATTCCGTGGTACTGAGGTACGGAATAAATTCCGTGGTACTGGTTTAGAATGAAATACCAACAGAAGCAACGACTCTTCCAGCTTGATTATCCAAAATATAATCATTGCCATCAATATCTACGATATCGCCGAACTGCTTTAAGCTGCCTTCATATCTGAAATCTAAAGATAGTCTCCACAAATCTAAACCAAAACCAGCTTGGTAACCAATCTTTATTCGATCTTCATCATCTTGGTAATTAGTAACAATTTTTCTGACTTGTTCTTCCGAACCTAAGTAGAAACGGCCAACAGGGCCTGCTTGTGCTCGGAGTGGACCTAATTTGATACCTAATAAAATAGGTATATCAATATTGTTAAACGTTTCGGACGTCGTGAAGGAACCGTTATCATTGGTTGTTTCAAACTCTAATTTATTGGAATTAAAAACGATCTCTGGCTGGATGTGTATCCCTCTTCCCAATCGAGCAAATAAACCAAACTGGTAGCCAAAAGAAGAATTATCAATCGCATTGGTTAAGTTATTAAACTTATCTCCATTGGTTACGACAAAGTCTCCTAGCTTCATGTCGTAGGTGCTAGCACCAGCTTTGATACCTGCTTTAAAAAATTGTGCGTTGGTCGTACCTAAGAAAGCGATGCTTAAAAAGAATGCAAAAATGAATTTTTTCATAACAGTAGATTTTTTCTGGTTTCAATTCTGAGGAATTATTTCTTAGAATTTGTCTAAGAACTTATTAATTCCTGAACGAATTGTTGTTTAAAATTGTATCATTGTTGGAGCAAATGAGGGGTGCTTAACGTGGTGTTAACTGAAAAAAGGAAAGCAGTTGACACTTTTGTAAAATATAGCGATCTCTTGATGCTCGAACAAAATGCTTTTTTATTAATTTTAAATAAGCATTACACCTACTAGAGTATCAAATAGAAACGATACCCCTATTCGAAGTTGTTAAAAAAAACTTAACACATAGAATATTCATTTAGTACTAGAATCGTCGAGTTTACAAATAGTGATGATCTATTTCAAAAAAATGTAATAGTTCAGAATATAACTTTCTTTTTGAGTAGGCTGTGTCAACATCTAAGCGGGAGGCTCGACAAAAATACCGGAGATGAGGGAATATATTCCCGAACCCGTAGGGACGGGTAGCCTTTTTGTCTAGGGTTTTTGGTTCTTTTTTGCCAATGCAAAAAGAACAAAATCTAGATTAGGATGTCGTATTCAGAATAGTCACAGAAAATATACAATCCAAGTTAATAGCCATGCCATTATTTCAGAGTCATGAAGTTCAATATAAAGCAAGTTACCCCAGCATAGGGGCTTGTCCAAAAACCACTAAACCAGAGTATGCTTTTATTGGTCGATCCAATGTGGGAAAGTCTTCTTTGATTAATATGCTAACGGGTAGAAATGGATTGGCAAGAATTTCTAAGAAGCCAGGTAAAACCCAAATGATTAATTATTTTGAAGTGGGGCAAGAGTGGTATTTAGTAGATTTGCCGGGCTATGGCTATGCTAAAATTTCTAAGAAAAAAAGGAAAGAATGGGAGGTTATGATAGAAGGGTACTTGCAACATCGTAAAACACTAGCCTGTGTTTTTTTATTGATTGATGCAAATGTACCTGCTCAGAAAATTGATCTAGAATTTATGAATTGGTTGGGTTTAAAACAGATTCCATTTGTTATTATTTATACCAAAACGGATCGCTTAAAACCACATCAAGTGCAGCCCAATATAGAAAAGATACAAAAAGGCTTCTTAGAAGAGTGGGAGGCATTGCCCCAACAGTTTGTTACTTCTTCTGTGAGTAAAAATGGTCGAAAGGAGATTTTAGATTTTATTGCTAATTTGAATCAACAGATTAATGAAGATACTTAATTGGTTTTTATTTATTGCGCTATTTAGTTTATTGATAGCTTGTTCTAACGAGGACGATTCTACTACCAAAGTTATGTCAGAGCCAATTCGTTATTTAGCATTGGGGGATTCTTATACTATAGGGGAGAGTGTTCCTTCCGAAAAAAATTACCCTAATCTAATCGTCAGTGCTTTACGGGCTGCTGGACAGCAAATGGAAGACGCTCAGATTATAGCAAAAACTGGTTGGACAACAGACGAATTAGATGCAGCCATTGAAGAAGCGAATCCAGATACGACCTTTCATATCGTTTCTCTTTTAATCGGAGTCAATAATCAATTCCGAGGCAGAAGTGTAGAGGAATACGCCCCAGAGTTTGAAGATTTATTACAGCAGGCCATTCGATTTGCCAATGGAAATCGGTCTAAAGTATTTGTGGTGTCCATTCCAGATTATGCTTTTACGCCTTTTGGACAGCGGAG
>CAKZUM010000420.1 GCA_937921525.1 uncultured Saprospiraceae bacterium | reverse complement strand
AATCGAAGCGGTCTTGGTGACGACCTCACCGATGATTACAATCGAACCTATGCAATTGATGGTCGATTGGGTTTGGGTAGAAAAGCCAAATTGTCAGGGTTTATTGCCAAAACAGATACTCCAGAATTAGAAGGGAAGGATCATTCTTTTCAGTTAAGATCAGATTATAATTGGGATGGCTGGCGTTTGTTTGCAGGCTATACCGAAGTCGGAGAAAATTTCAATCCAGAGGTTGGGTTCTTAGGTAGAGAAGGTGGATTTAAAAAAGTAGAAGCATTAATATTTTATACTTTACGAGCAGATGAGGAGGCTAAGTTTTTAGAAAACCGTCCCCACATCTCTTATCGAGGATATTGGGATTCCGAAAACAGGATGCAAACCAGTTTCCTACATATAGATAATCATTGGGTTTGGAAAAATGCCTTTGAAGTACATACTGGCGTTAACTTCACCAATCAAGGTGTTTATGAACCTTTTGAAATCTCTGATGGGGTGATAGTTCCAGCAGGAACGTACCCTCATGCAGAATCTCAAATAGTTTTTATAACAAATCCTAGTAAACCAGTTTCGATAAGTACTCGACACATAAATGGAGGCTTTTTTGGAGGTACACGTTTTGCGAATAGTGGTTCTATTAATTTGATTCTAGGGGATAAATTCAATGCAGAAGTTGGTTTCCAGCATAATGATATTCGATTACCCGGAGGAGATTTTACGGCAGATATTTTCCGAGCTAGATTAGCCTATTCTTTCACACCTAGTATCTTTACACAAAGTTTGATTCAATATAATTCTGTAGCAGATATCTGGTCTGCGAATATTCGATTTGGCTGGTTACAACAAGCCAATACAGGATTGTTTTTAGTATATAATGAAAATAGAGGGCAGGTATCAGATTTAGTAAACGGTCCTTTGAATCGGAGTTTTATTTTGAAATATAGTCGGGTGTTTGATGTGCTTCGGTAGTTCGTCCTTGGGCAAATCAGAAATCAGATATTTTTCCCCGAAAATTTATCTATTCTCAATCAAAGCAAAAAAATCTTTCTTATTCAACAAACCTACCGCAAAGCCAAGTACCACTCCTCCCATTAAAACTAGTAAAAAGTTTCCTATCCAATTAAAAGGACCATAATAGTAGGCTAAAAAACTAGTACCAAAAACAAGTGCAACAAACCCTATCAACTGTCCTATTAAAACCCAATCTGTTTTTAAATCAAACACTTTTCTCGCAATGATTATTTGACCTATAAAGGCGACCCCTTGAGTAATTAAGGTGGTACCTGCTGCACCAAGTGGGCCCCAGCGAGGAATGCAATAAAAATTTAAACCAATATTTAATAATACACTTATCAAAAATAATTGGTTGAGTTGTCTTAAAGAATTATTAGCCAATAGCAAGGTCCCAAAAATATAGCCTCCTCCAACTAAAATAAAAGTAAAAATAAGTACACCTAAAATATTGGCAGCATTTAGATTAGTATGAATATACAGCAAATCCATAATTTCTACTCGGAAAAAACAAACACTGATAGCCGTAAGAATGGTCCCAAAAAATAGTAACCTAGCACTAACTTGTAACAAAGGAATAATAGAAGTATTCGCTTTTAATAATTTAGAAAACATAGGCAACAACAACCCAGAGAATAATAATCCAATGATATTAACGGCATCTAGCAAACGATAAGCAGAAGCATAGATGCCAGCTGCTTTTTTACCCTCAGGCAATAGTCGTTCAATCATGACAAAGTCAACTCTTGTATAAATGGTCATTAAGAAAACGACCAGTGCGAAGGGCGCACTATTTTTCAATAACTCCCATAAGATGCTACGATTAAATTGTAAACGAAAAGTATGGAGTTGTTGATAAACAATGCTAAAACCAATCGCAGCAGCTATAAAAAGAGAACAGGTCTGTGCATAAATAAACCATTCGATTTGAAAAGAAGTAGACAATGGATTCGTCCATAATAAGACACTACAAATAATAATTAAAATTACTCGTTCCACTATAGTCATCAGGCTATCTGTCCGATACATTCCTAATGCAGAGATATTAGAGCGGAAAAAATGAATAGCAGATAAGAGAATTTGATTAATAAGAAGAAAGAAGAGTAAGTGATAATAGCTAGCCGTATAGCCCAGTAAGGTGGCTATAATGAAAACCAATAAGGTGTAGAGAATACCTAGTCCAATTTTTAAAACAAAGATATTAGAAAAGTAGCGTTGTAATAATTGGTGATCTTGAGCAACCCGTTGATTGTTAAAAGTCTGAATACCAAAATCATTTACAATGCTAAACAAGAAAGTGAAATTGAATAGGGCCGCATAGATCCCATATTCTTCCAAGCCAACTTGATTTTGAATCGTTCGATCAATACCAAAAATAAAAAAGGGTTTTATCAAGAGATTGATAAAAATAAGGAAAAGGATATTTAGTAGAAATTCTCGCTGTATCATTCCTGAATAAAGGAAATTAAAAACCCAGTATGGTATATAAAATACTATTGCCAGCCCTTGCAAGAAGGAACTGGCAATAATAAGCTAATAATAATTAATATATTGGTCAATGACTAGTCAACTAGTAACCAGGTATTAATCAAGCTATACGTTTTATTTCAAACCTATGCTTCTTACTTGTTCATTGCATTTCTGATCATACCCACGACAGCCATTACTGCGCCACCACCGACACCACCACCTGCTAAAGATCCAAGCATTCCAGATATATCTGTAGCACCGCCAACAGATTGGTCAACACCCATACCTAGCATACCAAGAATAGTACCGCCTAGCCCACCGCCAGCTATACCAGCTACAGAGTTCCAGAGTGTACCTAAAGAAAGATTCTTCATTAAAGAACCAGCTACATTTCCACCAACCGCACCACTTACAAGTTGAATAATTAAAGGTAATAAACTTGACATAATTAAATCTTTTAAATTAGAAAAAGTTTTGAATGTAATTTAAAAAGTAATACGTTTTGTGTGTTTATATGAAAAGTCTTAATCTTTAAGTTAATAGGGGTTAATTTGTAGTGAAATGGAGATTTTAAGGTGTGCACGATGCTAAGGTAGCAATTAGAACTTATTTTTTACATAAAAATGAAAAAAAATATTTGCTTTGCTAAACTTTGTACAAATATGTTGTTTAAAAAAAGAGAATCTGCTTTCATATTTTTATTTTTTTAAAATTTAAGAATTTATTAAACAATCTCTTATCACTCAGTTGAATATTTTGAAAGTAGTGACTAAAAGCTAATTGTTGCTTGTAGTTTAGACCTCTGGTCTGAGTAGTTCTTTATCCTACTCAGACCAGAGGTCTAAGCTACATTTTTATAGCCAAAATGGCTATCTTTGCAGCTTTTTAGTTACACAGGCATATTTCATATGAAAATTTCCCTTAATTGGTTAAAA
>CAKZUM010000419.1 GCA_937921525.1 uncultured Saprospiraceae bacterium | reverse complement strand
CGACTAAGAGAAACAGGAGAAGTACTTTTTGAATTTGTCAATTTAATAACTTTTATTAATGCTGTTTTTGAACGGGATTTTGCGATTCAATTTCAATTAATCAATGACGTAGAAAAGCTAGTTTTTTTAGATGAAGCGACCGATCCATTTGATGGCGATGGCAGTGTTTTTAGTATTGCAGAAAAGAGTTCTTTTGTGATAGAAACGAGAGTCGATGTTAATTCATTTGACATAGGGCATGTATTAACTTCTAGTTGTTTTACAGGTGGTGGCGTAGTTGGGGTGGTAACAGATTTAGCCTGTGGTGTCGGAAAGTCACGAGGAGTTTCTTGCCAGTTTCAGCGAAATAGTGTCTTTGCGACCAATGTTTTTGCACATGAGCTAGCGCATCAATTTTCGGGCAGCCATACTTGGTCTAATTGTCCAGGGAGTGAAGGGCAGCGAGCAGGAACACCTTATGAGCCGGGTAGCGGTAGTACGATTATGTCTTATGCAGGAGCTTGTGGGGCGTTTAATAATATACAATCAGATTCTGATCCGTACTTTCATGTAGCGACTATAGAGGAGATTGAAAATTTTCAAATTGCCAATAGTACCTGTGGTATAAAACAAGCCATCTCGAATGTAGCACCTGTTGCCATTATTGAAAGAGCATCTGGATTTACAATACCCATGAGTACTCCTTTTGAATTAGAAGGAATGGGAATGGATGAAGATGGAGATGCCCTGACCTATGCTTGGGAGCAATATGATCTTGGGCCAGCAGGAGACTTGCGATCTCCTAGATTAAATACACCTACTTTTCGATCCTATTTTCCCAGTACTAATCCTATTAGAACTTTTCCTAGACTAGAAACGATTATTAGTAATGTTTCAGATGATAAAGAGTTTTTGCCCACCTATGCTAGAGATTTTACTTTTCGATTAACGGTCAGAGATAACCATCCAGAAGGGGGCGGTGTTGATTGGGAAGAAATTAAATTTAAAGCAACGGACCAAGCAGGACCCTTTACCATTACTTTTCCCAATAGAGGTATTGATGCGGTTAGTGTCGGAGAAGCTGTAGAGATAACATGGAATGTAGCGAATACCAATCAAGCACCAGTGAATTGTCAGAAAGTGAATATTTTACTATCTACGGATGGCGGATTTACCTATCCAATAGTTTTAGCCAGTGAGGTAGAAAATGATGGAAACCAAATCGTTACGATCCCTGATTTAATAAGTAGTACGGCTAGAATAAAAGTAGCAGCAGCAGATAATATCTTCTTCGATATTTCTAATAATAACTTTGATATTCGAAGTCCATCAGAGGCTGGCTTCTCTTTTTCTACTTCTATACAACGGCAACAAATTTGTTTGCCAGAACAATTAACTATTGATTTAAATACGGTTTCCTTATTAGGCTATGCTTCTGATATTAGTTTTACTGCTTCAGACTTACCTGCTGGTGTGACTGCCAATTTTCAAAACAATATAGTCCAGCCAGGCAATACTACTCAAATGGTATTAGACTTTTCGTCTATGGCACAAGAAGGAGAATATGAAGTGAAGATTCAAGGTACGGCTCCTGATGCCGCAACCATTTCTAGAGTAATAGAATTTCGATTAGTCAGTAATGATTTTTCGGATTTACAATTAGTGAGTCCTATCAATAATAGTGTAGGCGTTAAGCTACCAGAATATGCTTGGACAGAGACTAGAGATGCAGATATATACGCTATAGAAATAGCGACTGCTCCTAATTTTGGAGAAAGCATTATTGAGCGGGTCGCTAATCTAAGGACGCCTAATTATCAACCATCAGTAACCTTAGCACCCAATACTGTTTACTATTGGAGAGTCCTTCCTATCAATGATTGCGGAGAGCGATTACCCTCTGAAACCTTTGCTTTTCAAACAGAGTCATTTAGCTGTACTACGCATAATAGTACACAAGTACCTGTGATAATTTCCTCGCAAGGCACACCGACCATTACTTCTACCATAGACATTATTCAAGATTTTACCATTAGTGATTTAAATGTAACTACCCTAAGAGGTAGGCACGATTGGGTGAGCCATATTCAAGCTCGCTTAGTCAGTCCACAAGGTACTAGTGTTACTTTGATGAGCGGTAAATGTCCGGGAGCTGTACCTTTTAATACAGGTTTAGATGATGAAGCGACCTCGGATATTCCTTGTCCGCCCAATGATGGACTACCACATTTACCACAGTCATCACTCAGTGCTTTTGATGGAGAAAATGCGGCAGGCGCATGGACTTTAGAAATAGAAGTACTAGATGGTTTTGGGGAAGGTGGCTCTTTGGATGAATGGGGCTTGGAGTTTTGTTCTAATATTAGTTTGGATCCACCCGTTTTAGTTGCCAATAATGCTTTGCCCGTACAACCTTCAAAAGGTAGAACAATAGAGGTGGAGTTTCTAGCCGCTCAAGATCCTAATAATTCCGCTAGTGAAATTATCTATACCTTGATTGCTCTGCCTCAATATGGGCAATTATTTTTAAATAATAATCCTTTGGTAATCGGGAGTACTTTTACGCAAGCAGATTTGGATAATAATCGTATTTTATATAAAAACGAATCAACCATAGCATCATCAGACCAGTTTACTTTTACTGTTGCTGATGGAGAAGGGGGATGGATTGGCATTACGCCTTTTGATATTGTGTTGGATGCGGAAGAAACAATTACATCCACTACAGAACAATTATTGTCTGAGCAAATACGGATATTTCCAAACCCTGCTAATGAAGTATTGTACATAGAAACATTTGACAATCAAG
>CAKZUM010000418.1 GCA_937921525.1 uncultured Saprospiraceae bacterium | reverse complement strand
ATCCTTATGATGATGAGCAAGTCATTATCAATATATCGGTTTGGGAATCTGTAGAAACTTTAGAGCAGTATGTTTTTAAAACGTTTCATAGTGAATTTTTAAAAAGACGAAAAGAATGGTTTTATAAATATGGTCAAGTTCATACAGCCATGTGGTGGATAGAAGCTGGAAAATATCCGACAGTCGGAGAGGCAGTAAAAAAGTTAGCAGCATTACAAAAAAATGGCGCTACTCAAGAAGTATTTAATTTTAAAGATCGTTTTTCTGCACCCGTTTAAATTTGCAATTATTGAAAGTATACAAACCCAACATCGTTCAGGAGATAGAGGCTTTCTATGGATCATTGCTTTATAGTTATGAGCAATATCCAAATGTAGTAGATCATCTTGCTCAACTCGCTGTACGCATGTGGGAAGGCGTACAGGTAGGGTATGCTGCTATTTTTTCAGAAATAAATAATTATAATAAGAATTATTTAGGTGTACCAATAGATCAATTAATGAGTAAGGAACTTTCGATTCAAGATTGCTATGATACCGTGGCTCACCAATATGGGTTTGACAGTTGGGCGCAATTAAATTCCAATAAGCAATTGTATTACGACATCGAATTTGAACAAGCCGTAAATTATTTATTAGGTGGGCAAAAAGCAGAGCTACAAGATCAATTAGATCGTTTTCCATATCTAATATCAGCTACTTCCAAGTACGGTCATCAAGCAACCCTCTTGCATTATACGGCTAGTAATGGAGTAGAATTTTGGCGACAAAAAGTCCCTTATAACTTAGTAGAATTGACGAGACTATTATTAGAAAAGGGAGCTGATAAAAATGCCCTGCTGAATGTGTATGGAGGAGATTGCTCTTTGATTGATTTACTGGAAACTAGTGCACATCCATACGAGGTAGGCATTACGCAAGAGATGAAACAATTATTAACAACATGGAAATAGTCCCAGTATCAGATTCAACAATTGATGCCAAATACCTAGGAAAAATTATTCAAAATAAGTACGGCCTAAGTGTAAATACCGAGTGTAAATTATTCCGAACTGGAATCAATCATTCTTATATGATTACAGACGGTTCGCTACAATATGTTTTCAGAATATACAGCTACAATTGGCGAACTAAAGAAGAAATTTTAGAGGAGCTAAATTTACTTATATCATTAAAAGGCAAGCTGTCTATTTCCTTCCCAATCGCTGATAGAAAGCAAAACATAATACAGCCTTTTCAAGCACCAGAAGGAGTGCGTTATGGTGCATTATTTTCCTATGCAAAAGGAAAAAAGATCCGAGTCTTAAGTACGACTATGTTAGAACAGATAGGGGAGTGGATGGGAACATTTCATCAGAAAACAGCAGAGCAGAAGCTAGAACGGATTGATTATAACGCAAATACTTTAACTACCTTACCTTATAGCCATGCGAAGATTCATTTTCGAGAATCTTTAGAAGAAATGGTGTACCTAAAAAAAGTGGATCAATTGATCGCCTCGACATTTGAAAAAGCAGCGTCCTATCATTTCAAAAAAGGCATCGTCCATTTAGATATTTGGAATGACAATATGCACATAGTTGATGATGGGATTACGGTATTTGATTTTGACTTTTGTGGCAATGGGTATCAAGTATTAGATGTTGCCTATTTTATGACCCAACTTTTTCATGCAGAACACGATAAGGAAGTTTACGAATCCAAAGTAGCCACTTTTCTAAAAAAATATGAATCACTCAACGCCCTCACAAAAGAAGAAAAAGAATTTATACCCTATGCAGGAATAGCGATATGGATGTTTTATTTAGGCGTTCAATCCCGACGATTTGATAATTGGTCAAATATTTTTTTAACAGAAATACATCTGGAGCGATTTGTAGGAATGATAAAAGGATGGGCGGCTTATTATAAAGTGAAGATTTAAACAACTTCTTAAAATAAAAAAAGCTCAATCAAAAAATGATTGAGCTTTTTTTTAGTGTTTGCCTAGCTAATTCGTTTAGTGTATCTTAGTTTAAACTAAATTCTAAAGAACTACGCTTAGAAGCTTTTCGAAGGATGTCCAAGCCTCGGTCTTTAATTTGACGTACTCTTTCTCTACTGATCCCCATTGTTTCGCTGATCTCCCCTAAGTTCATTGGGTATTTCCGATCGATACCGAAAAACAACTTTAATACAGACGCTTCCCTTGGAGGAAGAATATCTAGTAATTGTTGAGCTTGGATGTGAATAGATTCATTGTACGCTAAATCGTAGTCAGGTCTTTCAACTTCTTTGTCTTCCATTAAACCACTTAAAGACGTATCGCTATCTTCGTCAACAGGTGCATCTAAAGAACGACATTTCTTGTAAGACTGAAGGCTCTTTCTTACAACTTCTTCAGAGAATCCTGTTTCTTCAGCTAGTTCCTCCATAGTTGGCTCCCTTTCCATCTTTTGGAGAAGTTCTGTACGCTTAGAAATGATTTTAGAAACATTAGATTGGTGATTTAATGGCAATCTAATTTTTCTAGACTTTTCGTTCAATGCCTGTAAGATAGATTGGCGAATCCACCATACTGCATAGGAAATAAATTTGAATCCTTTCGTTTCATCGAAACGGGTAGCCGCTTTGATCAAACCAAGGTTTCCTTCATTGATTAAGTCTCCTAGTGATAGACCTAGACCCTGATACTGCTTAGATACAGATACAACGAATCTCAAATTGTGGTTAACAATTTTTTGAAGTGCATCTGGATCTTCGTTTTTGATTCGCTTGAACATATCAAGCTCCTCTTCTGGGCTAAGTACGCCGTACCGAGAGATCTCGTTGAAGTACTTTTCCAGGGACTTTTCGTCTCTCCTGGTAATTGTGTTGGTAATTACTAATGCACGCATGATAATGAAATTGGTATATTAAAAACGAGTCTTTTCCTATTGAGATTAAATTATATTTAACAAGTATATGACGATAAGATATATATCAAAGACACTTTATAAATATAATTCCTTATAATTCAACGCCTTATAATAGGGAGATATTCCTTCTTATTCAAATATTTTTGTCTGATTTTTAGCATATTTTTTTATCGTATGAAATCTGTTTTGTTATTTCTTAAAAACACCAAATATTAGATGTTGATTAGAAGGATATACAAGATAAAAATTGCTATATATTGAGGATTGCTAAGTGGCTATTAAATACAAAACCATTCTACCTGCCAATCAGAGTTCTTTAACCTCAATACCAAAAATATGCTCTCTAGTATGATGCGTTTGTTTGACTTTAGGTGTTTGGTGAGATATAGTACGTGGGAATTATAATAGTATATAACTGTTCTTGGAATGAAAAAGTTTGCGAATGTATGTTTTTTTTTCTTTAAAAGTCAATTTTTTTCTTTTATTATTGCGATTATTTCTGACCTATTGACGAAAACACTCACTTTTTAGCAATTCAAGCTAGATTTTTTATATTTCAAAGCTACATTATAGCTCATTAAGGTATATATTTGCATTCCATTTTAATTATTGTAAAATATACACTAAGTAACGACTAAATAATAACTTCCGCATTTATGGCTGCCAAATATAAAACTATACTGCGTTGGAAAGCCTCGTTGATGCTGGGCATCGCCTACGTTTTCCGCCTTGTCTAGCTTTATATTTGACTACCCAAAATGGGGAACTTATTTTTCACTCGTTACTAAGTTGACATATATTTTAAGGAGTTATGGTTAGTAGTGTGCTACTCATTTAATATAATGAGCTACTCAATTCTAATTTATCTGCTCCGTCCTTATAAGTTTACATCAATAAATACATCTAAAGTTTAATTTAATATGGCAAAGACAGTAGCAATCAACGGCTTTGGCCGAATTGGAAGACTTACTTTTAGAAACCTTTTAAAAATGAAAGGGATCAAAGTAGTAGCAATTAATGACTTAACAGATAATGCAACCTTAGCACACTTATTAAAGTACGATTCTGCGCAAGGTCCTTTTGAAGGAGCTGTTTCTTCAACAGAGGAGCATTTGATCGTTAAAGGGAAAAAAATAGTAGCGCTTTCTGAAAGAAACCCAGAAGCACTTCCTTGGGCAAAGCTTAAAGTTGATTTGGTTTTAGAATGCACAGGTATATTTAGAACTAAAGAGGCTGCTAGCATGCACTTAACGGCTGGAGCTAAAGATGTTATTATTTCTGCACCTGCAAAGGGAGAAGGAGTACAAACAATTGTATTAGGGGTAAATGATGATACATTAGATAGAAGAAAAAATGTTTTCTCTAATGCTTCTTGTACAACTAATTGTTTAGCACCTGTTATAAAAACGATCAATGATAATTGGGGTTTAAAAGTAGGCTCAATGACTACAACCCATGCTTATACAGGCGATCAAAGAATGCAAGATGCACCTCATGGTGACTTAAGAAGAGCTAGAGCAGCGGCATACAATATCGTTCCTACTTCTACTGGAGCAGCTGTTGCAGTAGGTAAAGTAGTACCTAAAGTAGCAGGTAAATTATCTGCCATTGCTTTAAGAGTACCAGTTATCACTGGTTCTTTAATTGAGTTGAATATGGTCTTAAAGACAAAGACAACGGCTGAGGAGATCAACGCTAAATTTAAGGAATTAGCAGAAGGTAAATTAAAAGGTATTTTACAATACCAGACAGATCCAATTGTATCTTCTGATATTGTTAGAAATCCACACTCTTCTATTTTCGATTCTTTAATGACAAACGTTACTAAGGATGGCAAATTTGCGAAAGTAGTTAGTTGGTATGATAATGAGGCGGGCTACTCTGCACGTTTAGCTGATTTAGCAGCTAAGATTTTAAAGGTGTAGTTTTTAAATAACTTCCTTCATAAAAAAGAATCGGTATCAAGTTTTGGTACCGATTTTTTTTTGATTTTTTTTAGGAAGGTATTTTGCTTTTCAGTATTGGCTATCGCTAATGAAAAAATCCAACAACTCTGCATCTCCGTGTCTCAGCGTTCAAAAACTGACATTGGCTTTAGCCGATGCGGAATAGTTATGAATGTATTTTATAAATAGTTAATCCACTCCATATGCACAGCATAGAAAATAATCTACTTCACATCTCTGCAAAAGAGCAAGGCGCAGAGCTTACCAGCATCTTTAAGAAATCATCCAAACAAGAATATCTCTGGCAGGCAGATTCCTCATTTTGGGGTCGCCACGCTCCCGTGCTATTTCCAATTGTAGGACGCTTAAAAGACGACCAATACTATATTGGTAAAAAAGCCTACACAATGAAGCAACACGGACTGGCAAGGAATCTAGATTTTTCTATGATTCG
>CAKZUM010000417.1 GCA_937921525.1 uncultured Saprospiraceae bacterium | reverse complement strand
ATTTTCATTTTTGCAGGTATGAGTGTAGATTTGGTTCGATCCTTTAAAAAGTATAGCTTTTGGGATAGTGTGCTTGCTGTTGTATATGCCCCCTTAGCTTTCTTTAAAATTGGGTACACCGAAAAAGATCAATATGATGGCCCTACATTGATTAAAGAAAAACGCCATCATGATCGCTTATTTGAGTTATATGAACAAGGTGCTTCCGACCAATATAGAATGTTCAAAGAAGCAAGTCCTTATTATAAATCTCCGAGTAGAGAATGGACGGAGGCGATTGTCTTCTCTGTGTTCGCAGCTGCCTTCATTCGGATGTTTACCATAGAAGCCTATGCGATTCCAACTTCTTCTATGGAAGGGTCTTTAATCGTTGGCGATCATTTGTTTGTGAGTAAATTACATTATGGGTTACGGACGCCGGAGACCATAGCCATGGTACCCCTACTACACAATCGACTACCCTTTTTTGAGAAAGAATCTTATTTTAAAACCCCACGCCTTACCCCGTATCGACTTCCCGGTATAGAGCAATTGTCACATAATATGCCCGTAGTATTCAATATGCCCGAAGGAGATAGCGTGTTTGTCACGCCTGGGCGAACTTGGAGTTTGTATGATTATAAAAGAGATGCCATCCCAACTGCTACTAAACAATTAATCGACCAAGGCAAATATCCGTTAATTGCACGACCCATGGATAAGATCGATCACTATGTAAAACATTGCATTGCAACGCCCGGAGACACGATGCAAATTATTGATAGACAAGTATATATCAATGGCGTTAAAGCAGAGAATCCGAAGCATTTACAATTTAGATATTTAGTAAAGCATCCCACGCCGCTTAATGAAAAGAAATTCGCAGACTGGGGAATTAGTCAAGAAGACCAACAGTATTATAATTCAAAAGGTGCTAATTACAAAATGCTGGTACTTTCCAATCAGCAAAAAGAATTAATTCAGGGAATGGATAGTGGGATTGAAATAATTCCAAATGATATGTATTGGGTCAACTTCCCAAATGATTTTACCCTCAGTCAACTCAAGGATATTGGCGTAGACAACGGAAATATCCGCACCTCCTCTGGATCGAACCGACTCTTATTAACCTTGTCCAAAGAACAAGTAACAACCATTCAAGCATTAAATGAAGCGATCACGGTGGAGGCCTACGAAGAATCGGATCGCCTATTCCCACATGACCCTGCTAATTTCAAAGGCTGGTCGGCAGATAATTACGGTCCTATATGGGTGCCTAAAGCAGGGGCCACTATTAAGATCACTCCTAATAACATAGCACCCTATCGTCGAATTATTGACATCTATGAAGACAATGATTTGGAGATTAAAAATGGTCGAATCTATATCAATGGAACCCAAACCACCCAATATACTTTCCAACAAAATTACTATTGGATGATGGGTGATAATAGAAATAATTCGGAAGACTCTAGAACTTGGGGCTATGTTCCCGAAACTCATATTTTAGGCAAACCTCTATTTATCTTTTTCTCTACTAAATTAAATGATATGGCAGAAGGGATCTATTGGGATCGGATATTTACTTCTGCTAGTAAGGCGGGAGTGGATTGATTTTTTATTAGATAATTTAGAATTATATATTACGATTTTTACTTTTCGTTTGCCCTACATCTCCCTAGAGTCTTAATACTTTTATTAAGATATTTCGTTATCTTTATGTGATAAAGATTTAGATGCCCATTCAAGGCATCCAACGGCAATTACCAGCAGAAGCTATCAACTGCGTGGATGTGCGACCGTTGCACACAAGCAGAAAAAAAGAAAAAAAACACCGCTGATAAATTGTAAGTTTGTGAAAAACTAAAAAATGAAGAAACATATTAGATTCGATTGGGCAATAAAACGGCTGATAAGGGATAAAGCCAATTATGGAATCCTCGAAGGATTTCTCAGCGAATTAATCGGAGAAGATATTAGAATTGAAGCGATTTTAGAAAGTGAAGCAAATCAAGAAACTGAAGGTGATAAATTCAATCGAGTTGATTTATTGGTTGAAAATTCGGATAAGGAATTAATCATAATCGAAATTCAAAATTCACATGAATTGGATTACTTCCTAAGAATCCTTTTTGGAATTTCCAAAGCAATAACGGAGTATATCAAAGAGGGAGAACCCTACTCGAAAATCAAAAAAATCATATCAGTCAATATTATCTATTTTAATCTTGGACAAGGAGCTGATTATATTTATAGAGGAACAACGAACTTTAGAGGAATCCATAAAAATGATGAATTACAGCTTAGTCCAAGTCAGAAGAAACTGTTCGGAAAAGAAACGATTGCTGAATTATACCTCGAGATTTATCTAATCAAAGTGAATCAATTTGATGACCTTGCAAAAAACACCTTGGACGAATGGATTTACTTCTTCAAGAATAGTGAAATCAAGGATTCTTTCAAGGCAAGAGGACTAAAAGAAGCAAATGAAAAATTAAAAGTTGCAAATCTTCCTGATGATGAAAGAAAGTCTTACGAAAGGTATTTGGATAAGCTCAGATACCAAGCAAGTATCGCCGAAACTTTGAAATTTGAGGCAGAAGAAAAAGTAAGAAAAAATGAAAGAATCGAGATAGCAAAACAATTCAAAAAAAACGGAGTCTCAATGGAAATAATTATAAAATCAACAGGTTTATCGAAAGAAGAAATCGAACAATTGTAAAAGAATCTCCCTAGAGTCTTGAGCTTGTTTGCTCAAAATATTTTCCTTACTTTCGTAAGGGCATACGTGTTCATTCGTGGAACACACCGTGCATCAGCGGTCATTGTCAGCAAAAGCTGCCAACGCCACCGATGCGGGACAGCTAGCACCAATTAAGAATCCAAAACATGAAAAAAAAAATTCTATTATTAACATTCATTTCTTTATATCTTACTTCTTTTGGACAGCTTATAGAGAGTCAAGAAATTGATAAGCTATTTGTTGAATGGGAAAATAATCAATCTCCTGGTGCAGCAATAGGAGTAATTAAAAAAGGTAAATTAATTATTTCTAAGAACTATGGAATTGCTAACCTTGATTATGGAATTCCAATTACAATTGATTCAAAATTTTATATTGCCTCCACTTCTAAACAATTCACAGCTGCCTGTATTGCTCTTTTGTCAATTGAAGGGAAAATTGGATTGGATGATAATATAAGAAATTACCTTCCTGAAATTCCTGATTATGGAAAAGAAATAACTATCAAACATTTATTGCATCACACTAGTGGGTTGAGGGACTATCTAGTTTTAATGTATCTCTCGGGAGAATCATTTGAGGATTACTTTTCAATTAACGATGGTATCAAAAAACTGGAGAAACAAAAGTCATTAAATTTTTCTCCTGGGGAAAAGCATCAATATTCAAATTCTGGCTATATGCTTTTGGCTGAAATAGTAAATCGCACTAGTGGTATGACAATCAGGCAATATGCTGAAAAGAATATTTTTCATCCACTTGGAATGAAGAATACATTTTTCAATGATGACCATAAACAAATTACAAAGAATCGTGTAATCAGTTATCATCCTCAAGATGATGGGACTTTTAAAAGATTTCTACAAAATTTTGATGCACTTGGAGATGGCAATCTTTTGACTACTATCAATGACTTAGTTTTATGGGACCAGAATTTTAGTACTCAAATAGTTGGTGGAAGAAAATTAAATGACATCATCCTTTCACCTGGAGTTTTAAATAATGGAGACACTCTTCAATATGCATTTGGATTAATACATGAAGAATATAAGGGATTAAAAACTATATCTCATAGTGGTGGTATGCTGGGTTTTAATACTCAATATATACGATTTCCTGAGCAAAATTTATCAGTTATTGTTCTTGCGAATCGTAGCGATGCAAATGCAACTAATAAAGCTTTTAAAATAGCAGATATTTTTCTCAAAAATAAATTTGTAGATAAATCAGAAATAAAAGAACTCAAGACAAACATGCCAACTGTTGCAAACACTAAAAAGAAAACAGACTTTTCTAACCTAAACTTAGGAGATTATATTGGGAGTTTTTATTCTGAAGAATTAGACGTCAATTACCTCTTAACTCTTGAGAAAGAAAAATTAAAAATACAAATTGCTAATTATACCCCACTAGAATTGACAATTATGGATATTGATGCTTTTACTATTGATTTAGGTGAAATTCGTTTCAATAGATTAAAGGGAGTAATAACAGGTTTTGAACTTGATGTTATTGGAGAAATTAATTTGAAATTTGAAAAAAAATAACTGGTGCGAATCGAGTAGACGACTCCGCCAGTAAAAACTAACAGAGTGCGCCTCTCACACCACCAAGCGCACGGATCTCGTACTTGGCGGTTCGACAAACAAAATAACTCCTCTTTAAATATTTCTAAAAATCTGAACACCTAATAACACACTCAAAATGAATACGCTTTCTAAAGAACCTTTCGAAGATGATTTAAAAAACAAATATAAGTTTGCTGGATTTTGGATAAGATTTGGTGCTTCCTTAATTGATAGTTTAGTTCTTATTCCATTATTTGGATTAGTTTCTTATAATATCACCACCTTAAAAAGTCTGGTAGTAGCTATTATACTATTGCTGATCGGTTCTAGCTATAAACCATTAATGGAAACCTATTGCAGTGCCACAGTAGGAAAAATGGCGGTTAATATAATAGTAGTTGATTTGGAATTCGACGACATCAGTTGGAAACATGCTTTGAAAAGATGGTTTCCATGGAGTATCAGTTCTATCATTTCCTTAGTTTTTATTATGTTAACGTTTTCAGATCCTGGATTTGAAGAAGTAACTAACTTTATTAGCTTTGGACAATACCAGCGAGAACAGGGATATGATTTGTATCAGCATCTTGCAAATCTCATTATTTATATACCTGTATTAACATTGCTTTTTAGTAAAACAAAGCAAGGATTGCATGATAAATTTGCTGGAACTTATTGTATATACAAATAAAACGTCAATAGCTAAATAATTAGAAATTATAGCTCATTTCAATGAACTCTTCATTTACTTTTCCATTCTAATATCTGTCTGAAACTAATTCAAGTCATTAGCACTTCATGTTCCCAGATTATAATATTTATTCTTTACCCTTATTAATGCTCGTTACACAAGGACTCGTACTGGAATAGCGACTCAGCAATCAACCCCAATCTACAATGGATCAACTTTTCAATTAAAAACAACTCTTGGAAGCGCAATCATTTTGTAGTGGTAGGACCCAAGAAAGATGGCTCTAAATTTAGTTATGGATTTTCTTTGCTTCCCAATTTTAGTAAAAAAGAAAGATGGTCGGTCGGTACTAAAGTATTTAAAGTCAGACGATCTAGAAAGAATTATTGGTTACGATAGCTGCGGAGGATGAGGGAGGAGTGGTGTCGTTGTCTAATTGAGTGCATTCTGTCAAGTAATTGATAGAGACTTACCAAGTTTTGAAAACTTGGGAAGTCTTTCTTTTCAAATCGTGTATAACTAAAAAATATTATAAAATGAACCCTAAAAATTTCAACCTAAGTCTATTAATAATCATCTGCTTGTCAAGTAATATACTGGCACAAAAAATATTAAAT
>CAKZUM010000416.1 GCA_937921525.1 uncultured Saprospiraceae bacterium | reverse complement strand
GGATGTAGACTTATCTCCGCTCAATATTATCACAGAAACGACCCAACAGCTCTCCCCTACTCGATCTCTTCAAGTGGGAATCATAGGTGCTAGTCACTTTATAAAAATTCGATACGGTGCTAACTTTTTTACGGAAATTTTCGCTTGTGCGGATTTAAGTGCCTTCCGATCCAATAAACTATATGCTGATAATACTAAAGAATTAAAAAATCTATCTATTGATAGAACCAATGGTTTACAGTATGATTTCCAACATCGGTTTCAATCCCTAGAAGACCAAGTGCAAATTTACCAAGAGGTAGATCAAGCCATCAATCAATTATCAACAAAAGGAATACATTTATCTTTTACCTTTCCTCAGTCGGATGATACTGCCTTCACCGCTCGAACAATCACGGTTGCGGATGTAAATGAAGACCTTTCCATAATCCAATCTTTTACCATTCACGAATACCCTCAAGAAAATATTATTGTTACTAATCGGAGTCGATTCTCCTTTGACCTTGGTTAGATGCAATTCAACACAGAACTACTTTGTAGTTGTATTTCACCACATAGGTACATAGATCACATAGTAAGACGTACGCTATGTGACCTATGTACCTATGTGGTAAAATTGTCAACTACTTTTATGGTATAGATCAATTTGCCGATTATTTCCAACAAGTTGATTCTATAGAAATCCAGAACAACTTACATTATTATATGTTATAATAGAATTATCCTAAAAAAAGAAAAATTTCTCACAAAGGATATGGAATTGTTCTCCAGCTATCATAGTTTTACTGTTTCATCGTTACATAATTTCAGAGTCGCATAAATTACCCTTTCAATATCAATGAGATCCTTAATAAAATACTTCATCGATAACGCCATTGCAGCTAACTTATTGATGTTTGCCATACTGATACTAGGCTTTTTTGGAGCGACTAATATCAAAAAACTCTTTTTCCCTGCTGTACCAGAGAAAATTATCCTGATACAATCGGTGTATCCAGGTGCCGCCCCAGAGGAAGTGGAAGAAGGAGTTGTTTCAAAAGTAGAGGAAGCTGTAAAAGGAATTTCTGGCGTAGACCGAGTCACCTCTACTTCAGTAGAGAACGCAGCAACTGTGACCATAGAAATAGTTGAAAATGAGGATATTGATGCGATCTTATCAGATGTTAAGAATGCAGTAGATGCTATAGCTGCTTTTCCCGTGGGGATGGAAAGTATTCGGATGTACAAGTTGGAAAACCTAATCAATGCAATTTCCTATACCATTAGTGGCGATCAAGATTTACGGACTTTAAAGAAATACGCAAGAGATATAGAGGATGACTTACTAGCGATAGATGGTATATCGAAAGTGCTATTACAAGGATTTCCAGATGAAGAAATTGAAATTGCCTTTCGAGAAAATGATTTAAGAACTTATCAGCTCACCTTAGCACAAGCCACGCAAGCGATTAGAAGTGCCAACTTAAATATTACGAGTGGAATCATTGAAGGTGAAAAGGAGGATCTATTGCTACGAGCGAATAATAAAGGCTATACCGCAAATGAGTTTCGGAATATTATCGTCAAAACTTCTCCTAGTGGAAGTGTTACACGTTTACACCAAGTTGCGAATATAAGGGACAAGTGGGTCGATAACCCAAGTAGGGCCTATGTGGATGGAGAGTCCGCAGTAGTCATACAACTACAATATACCCAAGATGAAGATATTGTGGAGGTAGCGGATAAGGCAAAAATCTATTTTGAAGAATTTCAAGCCAAGAATCCAGATATTAAAACAACGTTGTTGTTGGATGACTCGGAAGTAATTAAAACCCGTCTGCAATTACTAACCGAGAATGGATTAATGGGCTTCTTTCTAGTGGTCTTATTGCTAGCTATGTTTTTGAATTGGCGGTTAGCATTCTGGGTAGCTATTGCGATACCAATTTCTTTTGCAGGGATGTTCATTTGTACTTCCTTATTGGGTGAAAGTATTAATGTGGTGACCTCGTTTGGGATGATTATGGTTTTGGGAATTTTGGTGGATGATGGAATTGTCATTTGTGAAAGTATCTATAGTCGATACGAAGAAGGGGGATTGACCCGAACCGAAGCCGCAGTCGAAGGAACAATGGATGTCTTACCCGCCGTAACGGGTGCGATTATCACTACGATGCTAGCCTTCGGTGGTTTTCATTTTATTGCAGGACAGATTGGAGACTTCTTTTCTTCCTTATCTACTTTTGTCATCTTTGCGCTGCTCTTTTCTTTAATAGAAGGTGCTTTTATTTTACCCACCCACGTTGCCCATTCTGCTGCACTTGACCCCAATACAAAAAAATATTGGCTGACTCGACAATTAGATGGCTTTATGCAGTTTTTGAGAGATAAGATTTATGGCCCAATTCTTCGCTTTACTTTAGTCAATAAATTCTTTGTCTTTTCCTTGATCTTAGGTTTGTTCATGGTATCTATTGCCGCTTTGAGGGGAGGGCTAGTTAAACAAAATTTCTTTCCCAATATTGAAGGGAATAATGTCTATGTCAATCTGAAATTACCAGCAGGTACCAACGAGTCTGTGACCCAAGCTTGGTTAGATAAAATCGAGGCAGCGGCTCTAGAAGTCAACGAAGAAATTTCCAATAAATATAATGCGGATAGTTCTTCTATGGTGATTCATATTTTAAAGGAATTAGGGCCAACCAGCTATCAAGGAAAAATCAATGTCATTTTAATTGATGCCGAAAAACGAACTGCCATTGGCGACCGTGCTATCGGTGTAATGATTAAAGATAAAGTCGGGCCTATTCCAGAAGCCGAATCGGTTACTTTTGGTGGATTTGAAACCTTTGGTAAAGCAGTCTCTCTAGCTTTAGTCAGTCAAAATGGTGACCAATTAAACAAGGCGACCGAGGAAGTAAAACAACGCTTAAACGAATTAGAAGAATTAAAAGATATTACCGATACCAATCAAGAAGGCTTAAAAGAAATTTCTATCAATCTCAATGAGAAAGGTCGCTTCTTAGGTTTAAATTTACAAGAGGTAGCAGGTCAAGTACGACAAGGTTATTTTGGTAGTGAAGTACAGCGACTACAAAGAGGAAGTGATGAAGTAAAAGTATGGGTACGCTACGCAGAAGAAGATCGGCAAAATATTTCTCAACTGAAAGACATGCGCATACGCTTAAGTAATGGGCAGGAGTATCCCCTTTCTTCCATTGCCACCCTATCTTCTGAAAGAGATATACTAGCCATCAATAGATTGGAAGGAAAACGACAGGTAACGGTAGAAGCAGATATTTCTAATAATAATGCCTCCGCTGTGGATATTAATAATTCCCTAAAGGAAACAACCGTTCCAGAAATACTAGCAAAATATCCAGAAGTAACCGCCCTATTTGAAGGACAAGAAAGGGAAACCGCTAAAACGAATGAATCCTTTGGGAAAGTCTATAGTGTTGTTTTATTTTTAATGTTCTTTGTAATCGCTTTGACCTTCCGTTCCATTACCCAAACATTGGCGGTCTTTTTGTTAATTCCTTTTTGTTATATTGGCGTGGTTTGGGGACACTATATTATGAATGAACCTATCTCCTTATTATCCAATCAAGGGGTCTTAGCTCTTATTGGTATACTAGTGAATGATGCCCTCGTGTTTATATCCACTTACAATCAAAATCTCAAGAAAGGTTTGCTACAAATGGATGCTTTATACAAAGCAGGGCTTTCTCGGTTTCGACCAATTACCTTAACTTCTGTTACGACTGTTGCAGGTCTACTACCTTTACTCGCTAATAAGAGTGTGGGGGCGCAGTTTATTATCCCTATGGCAATATCTGTTGCTTTTGGTTTGATTTTTATTACGGCTATTATTTTGGTATTGCTTCCAATTTTTCTAGTGGTATTCAATAGAATTAAAGTATATGCTCTATGGTTGTGGAATGGGAAAAAACCGAGTTTTGAATCTGTGGAGCGAGCGGTAAAAAATGTGGAGCATGCTTTGACTTAAGAATGTACTTTGTATGAGATAAAGTAATTACTTGATTCAATAAGACATAATTCAACGCGGAGCTACTTCGTAGCTACACGGATTTTTTTGGATTTTTGTAGGTCGTGAAGGATGTTGACATTCACCATACAGGTACGTCACGCTCTCGACCTACTGAACACCTCTATACAGGCGACCTATAAAATCCGTGACATCCGCGTTGAATTACGCATATTTTGACCTTTCTTAAAACTTCAACATAAATTCATTCAAATTTACACTTCCATCTAAATCCAGTTTTTTCCGTAGTCGATACCGTGCCACCTCCACGCCCCGAATAGAGATATTCATCAAAGGGGCCATTTCTTTTGTAGATAAATTCATGCGCAGATAAGCACAAAGTTTTTCATCATTGGCACTTAGTTGAGGATATTTTTCTCTTATCTTTTGTAAAAAATCAATGTGTACTTGATCAAAGTGGTGAGCAAATTGATCCCAGCCTTCCGATAATTGCGTATTCTCATTGAGCAAGCGATTAATCTTTTTTAATTCCTTTGCTGCTTCTTGATCGTTTGTATTTTTGGCTACCTTCTGAATCGTTTCTTTTAACTGCTGAATCAATTTACTACGTTGGACTAAGTGCATGGTGGACATCGCCAACTCTTTATTTTTATGCCCAATCTTAATTTCTAATTGCTGATTCTTGAGCGCCATAATTTTTTGCTCATTTTGAGCGACTACTTTTAAATGTGCTTGCTCCTGTTCTTTCTTGGCGGATTCTAATTGAGCTTTCTCTGCTTGAAATTTTCTCCTTGGTACTAAGATTAAGCCTGTCAAAAATAGAAGTGCTAAAATTGCGTACAACACTCTTGCAACAAGAGACGCATACCACGGCGGCGCAATACTAAAACTAAAACTAGCTACTTCACTTTCTTCCCCCAACATAGATTTTGCCTTTACTATAAAACGATAATCTCCAGCATTTAAATTCGTAAAATCCTTTTCTGATTTAGTAGACCACATGGACCACTTAGCATCAAAGCCTTCTAATTTAGTAGCAAAATGAAGATCATTTTGGGATTCAAAATTAGTAGAGGCAAAGCTAAATCTCAGCGCATTGTTGCTATAGGGTAAAGTATTATTCAACTGTTCTTGGGCTTCATTGTATTGGCCATATATTAATACACTATCTCTGTTATTGGTGCTTACCACTTTCACAATTGTTGTCTCAAAGTCATCTACTCGTCTGCTTATTTTTTTTGATGGGTCGAAGTGGATAAATCCCTTTTCTGCCCCTATAAATACATTATGCTCATCATATGGATATATAAATTCAAATCCTCGAACTAGCTTATTTTTCAACTGGGGATATACGACCTTTGAAAATGATTTAGTAACTCCTTTATCTTCTATCTTTAAAATACCAGTTTCACTATTGGTCGCAAACCAAATATTACCAAATGTATCTTCAAAAAAACGCTGAATATGTTCATTGGCTCCTATTAAATTGATTAACTCTTCATAGGGTGTAAAGCGATCCGTAATGGCATCGTATTTAAAAACACCAATCTCTCCTGTGAATATAATCTCCTCATTTATCTCAAATACATGATTTAGATTATCACTTGGAAAACCATCTGCTTGACCATATAACTGAACTTCAATATCACTTAAATCTTCCGTGATTTCCACTTTATAGATACCTCTGTAAGGGTGAGCAATCCAAATGTTGCCTGCCCTATCTTGTTCTATAATTCTACAAGATTCTTTTAAGGCCTCATATTGTTTTACTCGCTTCCAATCTTCACCGTTTTTTTGATAAAGTACTAGACCTTCATAAGTACCAAGTAAATAATAACTGGGATGATTTATCAGAGGGATTAATTTCCAATTCCCAAGTGTATTGGAAATAACCTCTTTTTTTTCTTCTTTATTAATAACTAGCCCTAAATTATGATGCCCCATAAAGAGGTTATCATCCACTAAATCTAATCCCCAAACTTGCCCTTCTGACTCTTTCACTAAATTAAAGTGATTATCTTCTAGTGGATTGTAATAGCTTTTCCAAGGACGAGTGTACAAACCTTTAGAAGTTCCTAGATAAAGCGACCCTTGAAAAATTTTACCAGCATAGGCCGTCCCTTCCTGTTCGTCATCTGGTAGTAATTTTGTAAAAGGAGCATTTGTAGCAACATAATCAATCCCATTATTCAAGCCTATCCAAAGATTATTACTTCTATCTTTACAAACACTAAGGACATGATTATTCTGTAAGCCATTCGTTTTATCCAATAAATAAGAAACTAGGCCACTTGAATCTACAATCGCTAATCCTCCATTAGCGGTGCCAATGGCTAACTGACCATCTCCTAATTCTTCACTACATTGAACCTTACTTTGAAAAAAGAAATTCTCTCCTGCCTCTGAATATTGTACCGTCTCCTGATTTCTTAAGGTGAGTAGGCCATTATTTACCGTTGTAAAAAGAAGTATTCCTTCTTTTGTTTTAGATACACTGCTTATAATATAATCTTTAAATTTAGTACCACCTTCGATAGGAATTACTTGGTCCTTCATTATTTTATGAAGCCCCTTCTCATTTCTTAGTATTATTTGCTGATCTACTGCGCCTAGAAAATCTATTACTCCATCTTCATAAACTTTAAATTCTTGACCATCATATTTGAATATCTTATTGGATGCATTAAAATACAATACATCATTTACAGCTATAATTTTCCAAACATCTGCAAATTGGGCGTGTGTTGCTGGAATTAAGTCAACTAAGGAGTGAAAAATGAGCAAACCACTAGTATTTGGTTCAAAATAGCCAAACTCCCCCTGCCCTCCTACATATATTCGTTCATCTGGGGTGATACATAGGGAACGAGCAATGGTTTTATTGGCTAAAGGAAAGACCGTCCAGTTAATTCCATCAAATTGTAGCAAGCCATTATTATTAGCAAAGAACATAAATCCGTTAGGATGTTGTTGTATGTCCCAGTTTTGCGTACCAGCTTGATAGGTCTCGTTTAGATAATTGGTAATAAAGGGAGTGCCTATATTAGTCGATTGACCAATTAAGGAAAATAGGAAAAGAAAGATTATAACTGTGGTTGTGCTTATTTTGTAGATACTGTATTATTTTAATAAGAAATTATAGTCTTTATAAATAATTCTATTTTTAATATAATTTTTTGCACAAATTAATAAAAAATGTATCATGTAGTAGTAAAGATGTAGTAAAATTAACAATATTATAGAATTGTAGTAGTCAAGATGTAATGATTTACTCTAAAAAAGGGGTGCTTTAACCTAATTTTGTTTTATCAATTTTATCAAAACCATAGAAAATTTTATGTTATAGGTAAATCAAGCAAAAAAGCATGAACTATAAGTAAAATTTGTTATTTATTAAATGTAGTATTAAATAAGTCCTCTTTTAAATAGGAAAACTGTTTTAATTATGAAAAAAAACTTACAATTTTTAGTTTTCTTCCTACTGTTATCTGGTAGTTTATTTAGTCAATCAGATATAATAGGGACATGGAAATTGGCGCCCACAGCGCAGGCCTTAGCTGTTGGTCCTACGCAAGGAGATTTTTCTTGGTGGGCAAACTCTGACGAAGATGTGGCAGGTAGAGCTTGTTTATTTGATGATAAATTTGTTTTTAACGCAGATGGGTCTTTCCAAAATGTGCAAGACGGAGAAACATGGTTAGAGGCGTGGCAAGGTGTAGCTGCAGATGGTTGTGGTGCTTCTATTGCTCCTCATGATGGGTCAAATGATGCAACTTGGACCTATGATGAAATGGCTAGTACAATTACCATTAATGGATTGGGAGCACATTTAGGCTTACCAAAAGTTCATAATGGTGGAGAGCTTGGTTCTCCTAGCGAAGCAGTAGCATCTATTACTTATCCTGTAGTAGTTGATGGTAATACGATGACTGTTGATATTAATTTTGGTGGAATTGGTTTTTGGCACTTTGTCTTTG
>CAKZUM010000415.1 GCA_937921525.1 uncultured Saprospiraceae bacterium | reverse complement strand
ACCACCTATTATTTATCTGCCCAAAACCCATTATTACAAAAATGGAATAAACATTATGGGAACCTATGGGAAGATGACGCTACCCAAGTGATTCAAAATATGGATGGTGGGTTGACCTTTGTGGGTAGCACAAAGTCTATCTATAAAAAAGGCTACGATGTTTATTTTGTTAGTACAGACTTAAATGGGAATGTAATAGACGAACATCGCATTGGTAGACGAGCAGATGATGGCGGTACGGACTTGGTACAGTGTTTTGATGGGGGATATGCTATTGCAGGTTTCACAGAATCTGATGCGCCAGGGTATAATGGAAAAAGAGATGGGTGGATTATCAAGACAGATAAACATGGGAACAGAATTTGGGATACGCTAGTCGGTACTTATGAAAACGACGAACTTAGTAGTATTGTACAAGCAGATGATGCTAATATTTGGGCTACAGGTACTTTCGATGGACAGGTGGCATTGGTTCGCTTAAATTCTAAAGGACAAATCATCTTAAAAAAAACACTTGCTAAAGGAAATGGTAAAAAGATCATTGCCACCAAAGATGGTAATTGGTTAATAACAGGATATGATATAGAAGGAGACCAATCTAAACTATTAATCATAAAAGTCAATCCTTCAGGCTTACCGCTTTGGAAAGAATATATTCCTAATGCAAAAGGAATCGATGCCATCTTAGATGGGGAGGGCTATGCCATAGCAGGAGTTGCTGACACAAGAGAAGGAAGAGAAGATATGTTCCTACTAAAGACCAATGAAAAAGGAAAAGAGATTTGGAAAAGTAGTTTTGGTGGCAGAGGATTAGACGGAGCGAATGCTTTGGTCAAAGACGAAATGGGATTTTATTATCTAGTTGGCTATAGTACTTCACATGGTAGAGGAGCTAGAAGAGAAAAGCTATGGCTCAATAAAGTGAATGCGGATGGTATCCAAGTATGGAAAGAGCCATTATATATGGGAGGAAAGGAAAGTGATATTGGTACGGACATCTTACTACTGCATAATGGTCAAATAGCTATAAGTGGTTATACGGCTTCTGGTAATACCAATGCTCAAGATGCTTGGCTAATCAAACTAGAAGATAAGGAATATGCTACCAATACTACAGGTGTGGCAAACTTAACGGTCAGTCAGCAAGGATTAAAAGAAGACAATAATAATGCAATGATTGATCCAGATGAAAGAGGGAATTTTCAATTGCTTATACAAAACAAGAGTACTCACACAGCTCAACAAGTCCAACTAACTATTATACCTGAAAAAATAGTGAAAGGAATTTCCTATCAAGAAACAGTCATTGTGGGAAATATACCCGCTAACACTAGTAAAATTGTTAGCATCCCAATTTTCGGATCAGCATTGCTGGTGGAAGGAGAAAGCTATTTTTCGGTTAAAGTAAAGGCAATCAATACAGATGCTCAAAATTTATCATTTAAAGTTAATAGTACCCAAAAAGCTATTCCTCAACTAGCGATTATCCAAAGTGCTTTTGACAAAGCACAAGTACAAAAAGGAAGCCCATTTACTTATAGCGCAACCATCAAAAATATAGGAGCAGCTACTGCTCAAAATGTACGAGTCAAATTATCTTATCCATATAAAGTCAAGAGCCTTAATACGAACTTACTAGAGTTAGGCAACCTAGCTCCTGAACAATCTAAAGAGGTAAGTTTTCAACTTATTGCTGATCGAATATATTTACAAGAACAAATAGCAGTTAACTTAAGGGTAGTAGAAAGTACCAATCAATATGGTACTACTAAAAAAGCTAATATTGCTATTCAAAAAGAAGTACCAATTGCGCCACTAGAACCTCCAGTAGTAGAGGTAGAACGTAAACAACTCGATCTATTTTGGATCAGTCCTAATCCTGATGAATACCAGAGTCAGTCCCTAAACTGGGAACAACCCACGCTCACAATTAAACTAAAAGCAGTCTCAAGCAAACCATTGACTAAACAGCATTTCAGTTTAATAGATCAAACCACAGGTAGAAAAATGGACAAGGTGAAACTACTACCTGCACCCAATAATACCAAAGGGCGATACAGTTATACCTATAAAAATACAGTAGCTTTAAAAGAAGGCAATAATAAAATAGTAGTTAAAGTAAAGAATGAAGTAGGGGAGCAGTTATCCACTCCTTTGTTAGTTAATCATAGCCCTGTCAAACCTAACTTATATATTTTAGCCGCAGGTGTGCCCCATCCCGATCTACAATATGCAACTAAAGATGCATCCGACTTTGTACGTGCTTTTGAACAACAAAAAGGAAAGCTATTCAATCAGATAGATATACAGTTACATAATACGCCAAAGACTACTACTTCCAGAGAGCTTAATATAGCCATCCAACAAATGGCCAATAAATACCTCATAGATCAGATTACGGAGAAAGATGTACTCATTCTCTTTTTCTCTTCGCATGGTATCGAAGATAAAAAACGCAAAAACTTTTATATCGCTGGCTCCGATTTAGATGATGTAGCCGTAAAGCAAACTTCGATAGATTTTCAGAATGATGTACTAGCAGTACTAGACGAAGTGAAATGTAAAAAACTGATCCTCATAGATGCCTGTCAAAGTGGAGCAATCAATCAACTACCTGAAGGTGCAAAAAGCACGTCTACCTTTGGAAGCGTGAATGATGCGATTATACGTATCGCCAATGCCAAAGCTGGCTATAGAAATATCGTATCTAGTAATGCCGATGAATTCTCTTATGAAGACCCAAGCTGGGAAAATGGTGCATTTACAGAAGCTATTTTGGAAGCCTTATACAATCAGACAGTTACCACGAACCAAGGCAAGAAGCGATCCGATCAAAATAAAGATCAACTGTTAACGGTCACAGAACTATAC
>CAKZUM010000414.1 GCA_937921525.1 uncultured Saprospiraceae bacterium | reverse complement strand
GTTGTGTCGCATGGTCATGGTTTGTATATACTTGTATTAAAAGATGGTAATATAGTTCTTGATGCTTTGAAGTAAACTTATTCTTTGGACCAATCCGGTGTTCAAATAAAAAGGAAAATCAAAAGCGACCAAGTAGTAAGTCAAAAAGAATCTGACTACTTGAGCTTTTAACTCTCTTAATAAGAAGCCTAGACTATTTAGATGAACCGAAAATCGCTCCCCCTTGGGGGTTGGGGGTTATCCCAATTGAATGTTTCCTACTCTTATAAACCCCCAACCCCCAAGGGGGAGCGAAATAGGAAAAACTCATAGAATAGGAATAATCTTAATATTATATAAAGTCTAAATAGTTTTTCTGAACTATAGAAGTTGTTTAAAAATGTATAACTGGATTATTTGCAAGTCATTGATAGCTAATGACTTCGCCTTTTTAAATTCCCGTAGCTAAGCAGGCTGACCGAGAATTCAATACTTTGCAAAGTTACTTTTTCAGACATTTGATTTGCAGGTACTTAGATATGCCAAATCTTGAAGATTTGGCATATCTAGAACATTCTCGGTCAGCCTGTAAGGCTACGAAAATTTAAAAAGCCTGCGTCCTAGCAATCAAGCACTTACAACTAATCTCAGTCTACATTCTTAAACAACTTCATAATTATATAGTAATTAGTCATAGCAACTAGTCAGATATAACTTGACTTACTACTAAGGAAGTATTGATTTTTATTTTTGTTTGGATCATGTTCACTGGATTTGTCCAAAGAATCAATAAACTCTACAACGAAAATACTGACTCGATTTATATATTTCAAAATACGTAATGTATATTTTTTATTTGAACAAAATAGTGAAACTTTTTCTTTAGTTACAATAAAACGATATAAAATATGGAAAAGGTATTAATAGCTGGTGGTACAGGACTCGTCGGTACACATCTTAGTCAATTACTAAACGAGAAAGGATATGAGGTAGTGCATTTGAGTCGTAAAAAGAACCCAAACGCCGCCTATCCTACCTTTGTATGGGATACCAAAAAAGGAACGATCGAAGAAGAAGCATTGCAAGGAGTCGATTATGTTATCAATCTAGCAGGGGCAGGGATTGCTGATGGACTTTGGACGACTTCCAGAAAAAAACTGCTGATTGATAGCCGAGTGAAAGGGGCTGAATTGTTGGCTAAAGCTATTCAGGATTCTGTTCAAAAACCGAAGGCGTACCTATCTGCTGCTGCTATTGGTATTTATGGAGATCGAGCGGATGAAGTATTGACGGAAGACTCGGCTATTGGAACAGAGGGTTTTATGGTGAAATGCTGTCAAGAATGGGAGGATGCTATTGAATCTGTTACTGAGAGGACTGGTCTCCGAACTGTAGCTTTTCGCATTGGCATTGTATTGTCTACAAAAGGAGGAGCGTTGCCTAAGATGCTACTGCCGTTAAATTTTTTCACAGCTAGTTATTTTGGTACGGGAGAGCAATGGTATTCGTGGATTCATATTGATGATGTGGCTCAATTTTTTATAGATGCTATGGAAAATGAGCAAATGGAAGGTATTTATAATGCTACAACTCCTAATCCATTGACTAATAAGGACTTGACTAAGCGGATGGTGAAAGCATTGGATAAAAAAGCCTTGGTGATACCTGCCCCTACTGCTGCTTTGCGCCTAGGCATGGGCGAAATGGCGGATGTGGTCTTAAATAGTAATAAAGTTTTGCCAAAACGATTGGAAGAACAGGGTGTTTCCTTCCAATTTCCTACCTTTGAGGCAGCGGTGAAGGATGTGGTGGCGCGAGGTATTTAAAGCGAATGTAGCTCAAGCATCCTGCTTGAGTATTTTTCTCAAGCAAACGTAGCTCAAGCATCTTGCTTGAGTATTTTTCTCAAGCGAATGTAGCTCAAGCATCTTGCTTGAGTATTTTTCCCAAGCGAACGTAGCTCAAGCATCTTGCATGAGTATTTTACTCAAGCAAACGTAGCTCAAGCATCCTGCTTGAGTATTTTTCTCAAGCAGGATGCTTGAGCTACGGGTACAGCAGGTATGCAGTATGATTATCGTATAGCATCGAAGTTACAAATTTCGACGATCTGGTAAGTAGGTATTTCTCAAGCAGGATGCTTGAGCTACGTCTAAACAAAAAACATGAAAAAAATAACCTCCCTTTGTCTAGTACTCTTCATATATTCCACTTCTTTATTCTCTTGGTGGGACCCTGGGCACTTAGTAACAGCTATGATTGCCTATGAAAATCTCGATCCAGAAGCAAAGAAACAAGTCGATGAACTCACCAAGTTATTACAACGAGATTATCCTTATGTAAACCATTTCGTGGCGACAGGTCCTTGGCCAGATGATTTGAAGGCGGAAGGGGTGCGGTCGTTTGATACTTGGCATTATACCAATATTCCTTTAAATAATGCTCGCTTACCACTCGCAGATCCGCCAGTTATTGATATAATTTGGGCGATTAATCAGATGCAAAAAGTATTAAAAAGTGATAAGTCCAGAGCTGTGGATAAGGCTAGACACTTGGCATTTCTAGTACACTTGGTTGCTGATTTGCATCAGCCATTGCATAGTACCTCTTTGCATGATGAGGCGCATCCAGCAGGAAATGCAGGAGGCAATGCTTTTCGATTGAAAGGAGAATGGCGAAATATGCATGCCTTATGGGATGATGGCTGTGGCTATTTAAGTGATTTGAATGATATTAATCCTTATGGTAAGGAGAAAGACGAGCTAGAGGGTACAGAAGTATTTCGGATCAAACAATTTGCAAACGAGTTAATGACAGAATATCCACGAGCGTATTTTTCTTGCAATAATCAATTAGACCCTGATTTTTGGGCATTGGAAAGCCATAAGTTAGCTATCAAATACGGATATAAAGGGGTAAATGAGGTACAAGAGAATGGGTATCAAAAATGGATAAAAGAAGGCGATGAACCTTCTGATTTATATTTAAAAAATGGTCAAAAGATCGTAAAAGAGCGATTAGCGGTGGCTGGATACCGTTTGGCTAGTATTTTGAATGATATTTTTGGAGGGGAGAAATAGTAATAATGGTGGTCGACACTTTCAAAGTGTCGACCAATATTACTACTTGAATTAAAAATAACTAAAACGGATTTTAAAATAAAACCCTATATCCAACTATAAAATAGTGTAATTTTGTAGGAATACGAGTGATTTGGGGAGAAAAGAGTAGCAATAACCGATATAAAAGAAAATCCATTGAATTCTATACATAAATTCACAGTAGCAAGTATCGAGGGGAAGGAAATTAATTTTGCCGACTTCAAGGGCAAAAAAATAATGGTCGTTAATGTAGCCTCAGAATGTGGCTTCACACCTCAATATCAACAGCTTCAGGAATTATCTGAACAATTTCCTGAGAAGCTAGTCATTGTTGGCTTTCCTGCTAATAATTTTGGTGGTCAAGAACCTGGGTCTAATCAAGAGATTCAAGCTTTTTGTACTGCTCGTTTTGGCGTAACTTTTCCACTAACAGCTAAAGTATCCGTAAAAGGGTCTGATCAAACACCTATTTACGCATGGTTGACACAAAAATCAGCTAATGGCGTGTTAGATTCAGAAGTTAAGTGGAATTTTCAAAAGTATTTATTAGATGAGCAGGGACAACTAGTGGCGACCTATCCTTCCAATGTTAGTCCTACTGATGAAGTTATT
>CAKZUM010000413.1 GCA_937921525.1 uncultured Saprospiraceae bacterium | reverse complement strand
TTTGAAACCTATTCCAAATTTTCCAATCTTAAAAGTCTCTTCTTTCTTGGATGATTGACCAATTGAAGTAATCGCATTGATATGCCCGACAGGTTGCTGATTGGGTGGGCTTACTGTGAACCTAACAGTACCATTATGAATAAAATACAAACCTTCTTCTCGGAGAATAAATTTTACATAAGTCGCTTTTACATCATCTGCATTTTGTAGGAGTTCATATACGAAATGAGCTTTTTCAGAATACTTTTCGATGATGCTTTCTTTGATACCTCGCATGGAGGCTTTATTCAAAAGTCGCAGAGAATCTTTTCGATCTTTGGTGAGTTGCTTAAAATGTTGTTGATTGATTTTATTCATTAGACTTAACGCTGAATGAAATTTTTCTGATTGAAACGGATTGCCGTGACGAAGTAAAATAAATTTCACGCAGAAAGCGCAAAATACGCAGAAAAAAACTGTATTATTATGCGATTTTCAGCGGCTTCTGCGTGAAAAAGTATTATTATTCAAAACTTCTCTAGCATCTTCTGAATATATTTTTGAGAAATATGCTTTTGTTCTATCATTAATTTCTCTTCTTTTAAAAACAGAAAAAATGTTTGCTCTTCTTCTGTTAAATGAAAAGGCATTACTTGTTCCTCTTCAGCAACAGATATTGCCAATTCTTTGAAAGCATCATAGGTCTTTTTATCCATCATAAAAGAAGCTAAACTAGGAAAATTAGTTCGCAATTCTGCTAATTGATAAAAGGCAGTCTCACTCATATCTCCCCAAAAGTAGATTTGTTGATTAGTTAAAAAATCTAAAGATGCTAAAACTTTGAACGTCTCCGAATTACCTAAAATAATACAACTATTAGGATGGGATGGAAAGCGCAAAAAATTAAGTATATCTGAAGTAATAAAAACAGTAGTTGCTGTTACCTCTACACTATTCCATTCGGGCGCAGTAAGACTTATATCCTGAACTGGTAAATCTACAAACATTCCTTCTGCTAATGCCCGTACCCGAATCAACGGCAACGCTTTTTTTAGATAAAAACGATCCTCCAATTGCTTTGCTTCTTGGCGAATGGAAGATACGGGTAATATGTTATTCAATACCTCTTTTACTATTCCTTGATGATCTTCTATAAAGGCAGTAGGAATATCAATTGGTAATTCCCTTGAATATTTATTGGGTTTTGGATGCTTTAAAAAGTACACGCCAACTTTCAAAATATTTATCCATTGTACCAAATGCTTCACTACCGTTAAAGGATGTACTTCCATCCAAGGCAACAGTTGTGGCAATTGTTTTTGCGTCAACATCGCCATATCTCGAAAGGCTAAAAATTCTTTTTCCTTTTCTATATATTTTAAGTAGTCTTCGACATTTTCAAAAAAAATGTCATCGGGCATAGAAATATCTCCTGCATGACGAGTCGAAACTGTTTTTAGTGTCACCGTATAGCCATAGCCTTTTTTATTTTTTGCCCCTTCTAGCAATCGGCGCAAGGCAGGATATAATTCTTCTAAAGGCATAGAGGCTTTTCCTTTGTTGCCTTTGATATATAAAGGGAATAGGTGTTCTCTTTTTAAGACGGCGCTTAGAAAGTATTTGTATTGGCGTAGGGCCTTTTTTTGTATGTCGGCAGGTGTTAGCAAAATGGTAAATGGTAAATGGTAAATGGTAAATGGTAAATGGTAAATGGTAAATTAATAATTTCCAATGTGTTGCCATTTTTCAATGACCAATCCATTGGAGCGTTCCTCTCTATCATCACCTGCATAGAATATAGTACCGCCCTGATTGCCTGTTAATTTTTCCCAATATTTAAAGTTTTTAAAAAAGGAGGCTTGAACAGTAGCAGAAGATTTAATCTCAATAGCTTTCAATTGGATGCCCTCGTCTATTATAACATCTAATTCATTCCCTGCACTATCTCTCCAAAAATAAAGATTGGATCGTTCGCCTATATTAAATCTATTTTTCATTAATTCTGTCACAATAAAATTTTCAAACAGCGCACCTCTTGAAGGATGATTATACAAATCTTCTGGATGCTGTATTCTTAACAAATTAGTCGCTAAGCCTGTATCATAGAAATATAATTTGGGCATCTTGACTATTCGTTTTTTGAAATTCTTAAAATAAGGCGGTAATAAAAAAACAATATAACTGGCTTCCAAAATGCCAATCCAAGATTGCACAGTTTTAATATCTACTCCTAATTCATTAGATAAATTAGAGAAGTTAATTTGCTGTCCCACTCGACTTGCACAGAGCGCAATTAAGCGTTCAAATAAATGTAGCTTTCCTATATTTTTTATCTGACGTACATCCCGTTCTGTATACGTTCTAGTATACGCAGAGAAAAAATCAGTTGGTGGAATTTGCTCGGAATGAATAGCTGGATAGCCGCCTTTAAAAAGCAACTCATTAATGTCAATGGGCCAATTATTAGTGGTCTGTAACTCTACTACGGAAAGTGGTAATAAATCTATATAAGCTGCTCTTCCTGCCAAACTTTGAGTCAATTTCTCTTGTAGTAAAAAGTTGTTTGACCCTGATAAAATAAAACGGCCTTTCTCTTTACTATCGTCTAATATTTGTTGTAAATAAGACAACAATTCAGGCACTCGCTGCACCTCATCTATGATCGCCCCTTCTTTATATTGATACAAAAAACCTTTCGGATCTTCCATTGCATATCGCCGAGTATCAGGATTTTCTAAAGAAAGGTAGGGTTTATCTGGAAAACAGAT
>CAKZUM010000412.1 GCA_937921525.1 uncultured Saprospiraceae bacterium | reverse complement strand
TTTTTCCATTGCTGAAAAAGAAGCAAAAAAGCTAGTCCAAAAAAACTCGCTCCGCTCAGACAGTTTTTGGACGAGCCACCCGCCCATATGTTGACCTAACAGTACGTGGCTAAAATTCAGAAAACTTAGTTTACAGACTAGAAACAAAAGGAATTCTCAATGCTCAATTTTTAATTAGTTTAAGCTCGTATAGCATCCACAGGGTTCATTTTAGCGGCTTGCATGGCAGGTATAATTCCAGATAATACACCGACAAAGATAGAAACAGTTAAGCCAAGAAAAACATTTCCCATATCAATGTATAGGTTAAATTCAAGATAATGCGTGAGAATTTTTAGTACCCCTAAAATTAAGAACATTCCAATAATTCCACCTATTACACACAAGATAATGGACTCAATTAGAAATTCTAATAAAATGACATAACGTTTTGCCCCCAATGCTTTTTTGACACCGATCAAATTGGTTCGTTCCTTTACAGAAACAAACATGATATTGGCAACACTAAACACCCCAACGATAAGCGAGAAAATCCCGATTATTCCACCAGCCATGTTTAATACCCCAAAAAAGCCATCTAATAATTTGGAGAAAATAGAAAGTTCATTAGAAGCAAAGTTATCTTCTTCTTTGGGTTTAATTTTCCGATGTGCTCTAAGTATACCCGTAATTTCTGATTTTAATTCTTTTAGAGGGACACCCGGTGCTGCCTTTACAGCCAAAGCAGATGCAAAAGCAAATTTGTTATCCAAATTGGCGAATTTTTTACCATAGACATAACTGACTACGATGGCTTCATCAAAGTTCATAATGTCTAAACCTTCACCAGACTTTTTGAGTACCCCGACAACATCTACCTTCTGGCCACTTATAGACATTTTCTTCCCTACTGGTTCAATTGCACCAAATAATTCCTCCGCTACTACTGCCCCAATAACTGCCTTGGCAGTCCCTTTTGCCGCTTCAGAAATAGTAAAGAAACGACCTTTCTCTACTTCTAAATTCAATACATTTTGGCAAGATTGAGTCCCAGCTATTAAAAATCCACCATCTAAACTATTCGATCTATATTTGGCAGTTTTAACCCCTACAGGCGCATAGAAGGCTACATCATCAGCAGTAGTTATCCTTTTCTTCAACGCTTCATAATCCTTGTAATTGGGATTGGGGCGACGCATCCATTTCCAAAAATTTTGTCCGGGATCTTCCTCCCATGAAAATTTTTGCACATATACTACGTCCGTTCCGATCCTATCGAAGCTAGTTCGTACATAGTCTTCCAAAGAATCTACTGCCGATAATACCCCAATAATGCAGAATATTCCAATGCAAATGCCCAACAGCGATAAGAAGCTTCTCATCTTATTAGCTAATAAAGATTGATAGGCTTGGCGAAAGCTCTCAGATATTACTTTTAGTAAGGTGATCATAAACGCAGAAAATTGATGATTATACTGTGCAAGTATTTACATAAGTTGTTTAAACAACTTCATTACCTGTAAAGATAGAATTCTTTCACCCAAACCTATTAATAGATTCGATTAACAGACTGTTTTTATCTTCTAATTTATCAGAATTGAAACAAAATGAGCTTCTAAGTGGTTAAATACAGGGAACACTTCCGTTTCCCACCTAAAAGTCATTATTTATCAAAGTTTGTTATTCTTATTTATTGTAAACCGCAACTGGTCTTACATTTTCATATCTTTGTGACTTTTTGAAAAAATGTTTCCTTATATATTTAGGATAATATTAGCGACAGACTATTGGACATTTTAAAGAGCAGAGAATAGAGAGCAGAGAGTAGAGACAGGTTTCGTTTAAAAAATAATGAAATTTCATAGTTTTTTAAACGAAATCCATCTCTGTTCTCGCTTCTCTGCTCTCTATTCTAAAAATGTCCAGTGGTGTGTATTAGCGAAAAAGAAAGAATACAATAACTTGATTCCTAGTTATTTACTTCCTTTCTGACGATCAATGAGGCAATATATAGAGCAAACAAACATTGAAGACTACACATATTTTATGATTAGGGGCATATTAGTTGATGTTTTAACTCCTAATATCTAACAGAAAATTTAATTAATTGCATGAGGACTAAACTTTCACAGTTTAATTTTGAGTTACCAGAAGAACTAATTGCTAAATATCCATCTGAATTTAGAGACGAGTCTCGATTAATGATTGTGCATCGAGATACTGGGAAATTTGAGCATAAAGTATTTAAAGATGTATTGGAGTATTTTGATGATCAGGATGTGTTTATCCTCAACAATACAAAGGTTTTTCCAGCACGGTTATTTGGTAGAAAAGAAAAAACTGGTGCAAAGATTGAGGTTTTCCTATTGAGAGAACTGAATCGAGAGCAAAAATTATGGGATGTATTGGTAGACCCAGCGAGAAAGATTAGAGTCGGTAATAAATTATACTTTTCTGATAAAGAAAACAACGACATCTTAGTTGCGGAGGTAGTTGATAATACAACATCAAGAGGAAGAACGATTCGTTTTTTGTACGAGGACACAGAAGAAGCATTTTTTGAAGATTTACATAAATTAGGAAATACGCCACTACCTCAATTGATTGATAGAGAGGTAGAACCATCGGATAGAGAGCGATTTCAAACACTTTATGCAAAAGAAATGGGGGCTGTTGCGGCACCAAGTGCAGGTTTACATTTCAGTAAAGAATTATTGAAACGCTTAGAATTGAAGGGAATTAATTTTGCAGAGTTGACTTTACACACTGGTCTAGGTACTTTCCGTTCGATAGACGTAGAAGATTTATCGAAGCATAAAATGGATGCGGAGTATTTTAAAATACAAGAGGATGCCGTAAATATTGTGAATAAAGCATTAAAAGAAAATCGTAAAATCTGTGCAGTCGGCACCACTTCTATGCGATCTATAGAGTCTGCTGTTTCTGCTAATAATAATTTAAAATTAGCAGAGGGATGGACGAATTTATTTATCTATCCTCCATTCGAATTCACTATTGCTAACACAATGATTACAAATTTCCATTTGCCTAAATCTAGTTTAGCGATAATGGCTTGTGCTTTTGGTGGAAGAGATTTGATACTGAGTGCTTACGAAGAGGCTATTAAAGAAAAATATCGGTTTTTCTCCTATGGAGATGCCATGATGATTGTATAAGTAGGCTGATCTTTAAAAATCAGCTTCTTGTTAAAAAGAAAAAAAAATCCGCCCACCAGCGGATTTTTTTTTATTTTGGAGCTATACTATTAAGAATAGAGAAGCGAGAACAGAGAATAGAGATGTATTTCGTTTAAAAGTCGAAAATTCAATTGTTATAAACGAAATTTATCTCTACTCTCTCTTCTCTACTCTCTGTTCTATACAATATCCAGTAGCGTAACTAACTAATGGTCGCTCACCTTACCCCATTGACGATCTAAATCAATACGTTCTTTGTTAAATTCCGTGTTCAAATAAAAATAAAAATGAACCAGAAGGAGAGTTGATTTTTATTGACAAGATTATCAAAGAAGTTTACACTAATTGTGTTTTTTACCACGGATTCACGGATTAAACTAAGTAGAACGCTTAAAATCCGTGAATCCGTGGTAAAAAAGTGTCAACTACTTTTTGGCTCTAGATAAACTTGTCTTTTTATTTGATCTTTTTCACGGGATTAGTCAAAGAACCAATCAATAAAAACATGTCAGAAGATTACGTACCTCCAAAAAGGAGAACTTCCAGCAGTATTGGTCGATGGGCATTGATCTTTGTTTTGTTCAGTATTGCTTCTATGGTGTTGGTGAAATATTTTAAATCAGGCTTTGGAATGCCTAGTATTTCAGATTTGACCAGTTTTTCTACAGGCGACCCAGATATAACGCATATTCCAGAGGAAATGCAGATTACCTACATTCCTGCGGATTACCGATCTCCAGTGAATGAAGAAGATGCGATGGTCATTCTTTCCAACCCTCAGCGATACCGTAGAGACTTCGATCAATTGATCTATTCTTTCAATCTATCCTTACTGACACATGTAGCTAATAGGATGGATTTGAGTCGGAAAGTGAAGGCTAATTTGGAAACTGAATATCAGAAACACCACGACTATTATAAAGATTTATATTATAAAGACTTCATTGCTTTAAGAGATACGTCTGATAATAACAACCAACTATGGTATCAAAATGAATCGGCTAGTGCTGTAGAGACATTGAATGAAGTAGCTTCCAAATACACTTGTTCTTTTGTGAATGTAGTGATAATGGGCTTATTAGAAGCAGGGTCTACTGCTATGACCGCTAAAGGGAACAGAATTGATACTCCTTGTGGAATTGCATTACAAGAAGGATTAGGGCCAACGATAAAGCGACTACAAGAAAAGGCCGCTATAGAAGATTTTGCGAAAGCTAAAGGCTTGCTAGAAGAAAAAGTGGAGAAAGCAGTAGCGGAATTAGCCACGATGGAAATAAGGGACCGTAAAGGTTTAAGCAAGTCCTTAAAAACAAAAGTGTGGGGGATGGATGTATCGACTACCGATATAGAAGTATCTGCAATGAGTATTCTAAAAGTGGGCTTTAAATTGGATCAATATTTTGATCTCAATTTAGATGATAAAAGAAAGATTGTAACGGTAACGTTACCAGAACCAGAGATCTTATCTCACGAAGTATACCCAAAAGTAGATAAGCTAGAAGTAGGCTGGATGAGAGAGTTGCAAGACGAAGATTTTAATAGAAATTTTAACTTGCTTAGAACAGAATTTAGAAAAGATGCGCTTGATAGTGATGTAATGGATAAAGCAAAGCAAGAGGCCGCTAATTTAATGGACTTAATGTTTTCGCCAGTAATTTCGAGCTTTAGTAAAAAATATCAACTACAAGTGAAGTTCCGCCGAACCATAGAGGAGAGTGTAGAATTTTCTGCGGTGGAAGGCTGAGGGAGAATGGAGAATTGAAAATGAAGAATTGAAGAATTGAAAATTGAGAATGAATCAAGTAGAACTACGGAGTAGTTGAACCCGAATAACCCCGTATGAAATGCGGGGATCAAAACAAAACCAATGCCCCTACGCCATCTCCCAATACTAGCACTCATACTACTAAACGCTTGTCAACAATCCATACCAAAAAGTGAATCCTACGAAACCATAAAAATAGCCAGAGACCAGTGGGGCGTTCCTCATATCTTCGCACCTACAGATGCAGAGGTAGCCTATGGCTTGGCTTGGGCACAGTGCGAAGATGATTTTGTAACCATGCAAGAACAAATGATTGCAGGTAGAGGACGCCTAGGAGAAATAAAAGGCAAAGATGGAATCACGGTAGATTTTGGTGTACAGTTTATGGGCCTATCAGAAATAGCCGATAAATATGCACCGACCATCACCAATGCACATTTTAAAAAATATTTAGCAGCATTTGTGGCGGGCGCCAATGCCTATGCAAGACTGCATCCAGAAGAATTACTGCTACCAGATTTATTTCCACTCAAAGAAAAAGATTTATTGATCGGATATTTACTAGGGAATGTAGAAATTTCAGGAGCTGGAAAAGACCTCATAAATATATTGGAGGGTAGGGTAGCAGAAGGTTTCACGGATGATTTACCGAAAGGATCAAATGCAATTGCTATTAGCAATCGAAAGACCACAGATGATTATACCTACTTAGCTATTAATTCCCACCAACCATTAGAAGGCTGGTATTCGTGGTATGAAGCTCATCTTGTTAGTGAAGAAGGACTGAATATTTTAGGCGGAACCTTCCCTGGTGGAAGTTGTATTTTTCACGGAGTGAATGAACATTTAGGTTGGGCACATACGGTCAATCATGCAGACTTTTCCGATGTATACCAACTAATAATGCATCCAGAAAAAGAAGGAATGTATCGCTTTGATGGAAAATGGATTCCATTAATAGAAAAACCATATTGGGCATGGATGAAGCTTTTGGGGCCTATTAAAATACCTATTCGCCAGACCATCTATGAAAGTAAATACGGCCCCACCTTCGAAACAGATAAGGGATTCTTTGCTTGGCGATTCTTAGTAGCTCAAGGAATTGGCGCGGCAGAACAATGGTTTGCAATGAATAAAGCTCGCAATTTCAAAGAATTTCAAGCAGCCTTAGCGATGCAAGAAATCGTCTCTACCAATATAGTTTATGCAGACAGAGAAGATAATATTTACTATTTGAGTAATGGGAAACTGCCCATCAGAAATCCAAACTATGATTGGAAGGGAACGTTGCCCGGAGATACTTCTGCTACTTTATGGACAAACGCATTTTTTCCTATTGATAGTTTACCGCAGGTTTTGAATCCCGAATCTGGTTATGTTTTCAATACGAATAACACGCCTTTTTCTTCTAGTGGATTGGCAGATAATCCAATAGAAGATGAAGACAATAAAACGATGGGGTATCAGGCTACAGGGGTCGAAAACAATCGGAGTACGAGATTGATGGAATTAATGAATCAAAATGATTCCTTAGATTATGCCACTTTTAAAAAGATAAAATATGATACGCATTATCCAGCCAAATTGACTTCTCCTTATATGGGTAATTTGGAACTGATGCTACAGCTTCCTTCGGATAAATATCCTACGATTAACGATGCAGTCAATCTTTTGAAAAAGTGGGATAGGGATACGGAAGTTAATAATACCACTGCCGCTTTGTTCATACTTTCCCTAAACGCTTTAACGGAAAAATTAAAAGAAGAGCAGCGATACAATATTGGCTATGCTATTACCGAAGCAGATTGTGTTCAAGCCATTACGGTAGGTAAAGAACGATTAATGAAAGAATATGGAAAATTAGAAGTACCACTAGGTAGGGTACAAAGACATATTCGAGGAGAGGTTAGCCTGCCTTTAGGAGGTGGCCCAGATGTTTTAGCAGCTATGTATAGTCGCAATGATGAGGAAGGCAGATTCAAGGGCGTTGCGGGAGAGTCGTATATTCTACTAGCCAGATTTGGCAAGGAAGGGGTGCAATTGGAATCAGTCAACGCCTATGGTACCTGTGCGGAAATAGGTGAGCCACATAATACGGATCAAATGCAATTGTTTGTAGATCAGGAGTTAAAGCCTATGATTTTGGATAAAGCGTTGGTGCTAGAGCAGGTAGTGCGGGTGTATTCTCCGATGAAAATTTTTTATAAATAAGGTATGAGTGAAGAAAGTTCAAGTTCAAGAGTCAAGACCAAGTCCAAAACTCACAAAACGTTGACAGTCCCTATGAGTTTGCTACATTTTAGGAGAAGTCAGATGTAAAAAATCCGTGACTAATCAATCC
>CAKZUM010000411.1 GCA_937921525.1 uncultured Saprospiraceae bacterium | reverse complement strand
TTATTAAAAAAGATAATCAGGTCATTAACAACGAATTCTTGGTGGCAGACATTTTAAAAATGGCTGACACCTTTTCGTAGACCTCAAGTATCAGCCACTTTCTAAGTGTCTGCTACTAAGAGTCCGTCTCTTAGCCTGACGGGTATGGTTTGTAACCTCAATGCAATATGATGATCGTATGGCATCGAGGTTACAAACCTCGACGATCTAAGTATGCTTACACTAACAAAAAGTATTCTCCTTTAAAATCATCCCTCCCAATACTACAAGGAACTTTTATACAGTTATAATTGTTTATAATATGAGAGACCAAAGATAAAATCAAAAAAGTAAGTACTTGGACAAAAGTAAGCGCAATATTTTAACCAAATAGGTCACAAAGAAAATAACCGCTATGTGCCCTATGTACCTATGTGGTAAAAAAAAAATGTGGTAAAAAATTATTGCGTTCTCTGCTTTTTGTCCAACTACCAAACCAAACACTCAAAATAATTGAATGGAAATCACCAAAACCATCCCTTCCAAAAACGGCCGAAAAGCCGTCATCAAATTATCTCCTTCCCAAAAGAAAGCGTTTGCGGAAACGAAAGAGAAATTGCAAAAAAGCCCGCTTGTAGCTTTGAACGTTTCCTCTAATTACGGCAAATCTACCATTTTAAAGGCCCTAAGCAAAGACTTAAAAGCGGAATATGTCCGATTAGCAGATATATTTTTAACGGTAGAAAAGACCGATGCCTTTCGAGTAGAGGAGGCCATCTATAAAACAATCATTAAAGCTTTTGAAAATAAAGATGTAGTGATCGTAGATGACTTTACCACTATTGAAGGTGCTTTATCGGAATCTTATTACGCAAGACGACCGATCGGTTTAGAGGAATTTACGATTGATGCGATCCTCAACTATCTACAGGATCACAATAAGAAATTAGTTCTTGGTGTCAATAGAAGCTACTTGACGCATAAATTTTACGTGGAATGCCTAACAGTTGACATGGATAAGCTGACTGCCAAGGATTATGCTTTCTTTTTCAAGAAATTTGGGGGCATTGCCTTTTCAAAGGTAGACTATAAGCGTATTCATCAATATTCTGCTAATCTGAATGTCAATCAAATTAAGCGAGCTTGTAAATTGATTGAGGTAGAGGAAAAATCGTATTCAGCAGCCCAATTAATAGAGGAGTTAGAAAATCATGCAATTGTCAGTAATGTAGATCGAAAGGATGTAGAAAAGGTAAAGCTATCCGAACTGAAAGGTTTAGATGAGGTCATCAAGCAATTAGAGATTGATGTCATCACGCCACTGGAAAACCCTGAATTAGCAGAAGAGTATGGTATGATACCCAAACGAGGAGTTTTACTATATGGTTCACCAGGTACAGGTAAGACCAGTGTAGGTAAAGCTTTAGCGCACCGATTAAAAAGTAAATTCTTTTTGATTGACGGAACGGTTATCAGCGGTACAGGTAATTTCTATAGAGAAGTACACCGTATTATGGCAGCAGCGAGGAACAATTCGCCAAGTATTGTTTTTATTGATGATTGTGATCTTTTATTAGAAAATGGTCGAGACGAGGGTTTTTATAGATACTTGTTGACTTTGCTGGATGGCTTGGAATCAAAGGCCAATAAAGGAATTACCGTAGTCATGACGACCATGTTGCTGTCTAGTATTCCAGATGCCTTGATCAGAAGTGGTCGGATTGAATTGTGGTTAGAGATGAAATTGCCTAATGAAGAGGCGAGAATGGATATTTTAAAAACCTATTTGTCAAAAGGTAAATTACAGCCTTCCAAGACAGAATTGGCAACTATCATCAAAGAAACAGATGGCTTTACTGGGGCGGATTTGAAACGCCTAGTTTCTGATGCAGTTAATATCTATGGCTATGATATGGTCAAGAAAAATAAAATTCAAAAGCCGTTAACTTACTTCGAGAAAGCTTTAGAGCGATTGAAGAAATTGCGAAAGCAGTTTTATAAGACAGATCCTAATTCTTCTACTAAGATTGGTTTCCAGTCTTGATATTTGAAAAAATATAGGATACGATAGTTTTTACTACATATTTACTAGATAGATTTTTTACCACATAGGTACATAGGGCACATAGTTACGCTTTGCTATGTGAACTATGTACCTATGTGGTAAAAAAAAATGTGCTCTTTTGTGGTTCATAATTGTTTTTCTTAACAGCCTTATAAGACCAGCTGTTAACAAATTATTAAAAAAGCATATATTTCGCTATTACTTACCATTTCTCGCAATATCCCGAAACCTAGGGGCGTTTTTATATCCGTAATCTAGCTAGTAATTTTTGGTTCGAAACATGAATAATTAGCGATTATTTTTGTCCCAAGTGTATACACACCTTTCTTATTAAAATAAAGATTTACCCTGTCCCAACTGTGATTCAATAAAGCCCTTCAATAATAAAACAAAAGAAGGGTTTTGAAAAAAAATACCATTTACTGGTAACACCTTTCTACATTAAAAACACTTTCATATAGACTGTAATGTCGTTAACTAGCAATTCTCATTAGGTTTGTCCCAATCTATAATTGATCGTTATTTTTCGACCCTTTCACTTAAAATTTGGAATAGCAGTAGGTTGTTGAATTTTAATTAATAAAAGCCGCTAAAGTGTTTTTATTAAAATATAAAAGCGACAAATATTAATATTCTGAATAAAACTGTAACCACTATGATCAACAATCATAGCTATTTTTTAAACTTAGTTCATTGGTTTACAACTGTTTAAGTGTTTGGAGTTAAGTAATATTACTATACAAATTCAATATTTTGTACTTTTTAACACAGACTATTGTATAGATATTTATGCTAGAATTAGACATTTCCGTATTAGCTGTTGTTTTGGTAGCGTCCTACTTAATACAACACGGTAGTCCAGTTCTAACAACATCAAAAATACGATCGTGATCCCAAAACAGCATTTGCTGTTTCATGAGCATTTTTGATTCCTTCTTAAAAACCGGTTGTATTAATCAATTGGACTTTTCTTAACCCATAAACTTGCGTTATGAAAAATTCAGGTAACTTAGATTTTTTCAGAAATTTTCCGCTTTTTGAAGTACTCTCTGATCAAGAAATGAATCAACTATTAGAATTGGTAGAACTGAGAACCGTTTCTAAATTTGATGACATTTTTAAGGTAGGAGAAGCTTCCAGTTTTGTCTGCTTTTTAGTGAAAGGCATCGTTAAAATAGGTAGCCTTTCCGACGATGGCAGAGAAGTAATCAAGTACGTTTTGCATCCAATGGCGATGTTCGGTGAATTATCTCTAGTTGGCGAATCCAACAGAAAAGATTTTGCTGTGGCTATGAATGAAGATGTACAATACTACGCATTGAAAACGAGTGATTTCCAACGATTAATTGCTACTAACCAGCAATTATGTGTGTCCTTAATGAATTACATTGGTACTAGATTGAGAGAAGTGGAGACTAGATTAGAAGATCTAGTTTTTAAAGATGCTAGAGCAAGAATTATTGATTTTATAAAAGAGTCTGCTGAAAAGAGAGGCCGAAAGGTCGGTTTTGAAATGTTATTCAAACATTGTTTAACCCAGCAAGACATCGCTAACATTACAGGTACGTCTAGACAAACGGTTACTTCTGTTTTAAATGAACTAAAACGATCTGATTTAATCTACTTCAATAGAAGAAGTATTTTGATTCGAGATATGGCCAAGTTGGCTTAAATTTAGTTGACAGGTACCTTTTTCAGACCATAGATATAATTTAATAGGGTGGCACTTTCTCGCTATATGCGAGATATTGCCACTTTTTTTGTATCCAGAATTTATGGTACCACAGAATTTATTCTGTATTTCAGTATCACAGAATTTATTCTGTGTTATTTACGGAATAAATTCCGTGTTACTGTTTACGGAATAAATTCCGTGTTACTCACACCCGCAAAAATCATGCACCATCTGAATCACATCCGGAAAGAAAAGATTAAAATCTTCTTCAAAAGCTTCATAATCTGCTAACAAGTGATCGACCGCTTTATCAAAATTAGTTGGAAAACTAGCTCGCTTTTCCATAGTTTCAAAAACATATCGTAAGCCATCCTCTTTCCCGTAATTCATCAACCAATCATGCTTAATCATACTAGGTACTCTTCGTTGTAATTTAAGCGGCAAATCACTCACTCGTTGCTCTAATTTCCAATAAATTTTCTTTGAAAAAAGGGGGAGTGGCTCTTCACAATAAGTATCCCAGTTATGTGATAAAACATAGTCAAAGAATATATCGACCACTACTGGCGCATACTTACCATGATAGGGATGTAAGCGATGGGTACTTCTTCTGACCATTGGATGTTGGTCCGTATAGCTATCAATTTTTCTATGTAGGACGATTCCCTTTTGAATGGCAGGGCTATACTTAGCCACCTCTTTATTGCGTATAGAATCCGCTATAAAATTCCCGATTAATAAGTCGTCATCTTGGCAGGATAGAAATAGATGGGCTAGGAAATTCATAGAACAAAGATAGGGAATAGAGGTCAGAAAACAGAAGTCAGATGTCAGACCATTTCATTGTCAGGTGTCAGACTTATGACGTTGACAACAAATAATTCAAATCCTAATGTTTCAAATCGAAAAAACCGAATTTAAAATCACTGCTGTCAACATGAAATAGTCAACGTTTAGGCGGGTGGTCCTTAAACAACTTTATCCGCACAATAAGTACTAGCAAAAGCATCTGGCTTTGCCTTAAATACAAATCCCATTCCTAAGATATATCCCATAGCTTCCCGAAGCGCCACATTAGATTGGAAAGAAGGATCTGTATTAATATCTGCATGTACCTCTAATTCTACATTATAGGTATCTAATAGGTCGCAAAGACCATAGGCTACTTCGATAGACTTGGCTACTTCCGTAATCATTCGTTCTTTGATTTTCATCACCTTAGTAGTCTTGTAATTACTGATGTACATAAAACCGCCTTTTTTCTCTCTTAGAAAAACGATGACAGTAGCAAACTCTGTAATGGCACCTCGTACTTGAGAGTCGGTACCGATACAGACCTTCAACTTATGACCAGCCTTAGTCTCTCGAACAATTGTTTTTTCTACTGCGATTTTAATTGGCAAGTCGATGGTGTCACCATTTAATTTTCGCCATTTACCTAGTTCCATAAGATTGGTTTTTTTAATTAATATTACACTCTTGTTATAACAGATTGATACAAGAATTAATTCCACCTGTATTTTTTGCACAACCATTTAAAATATTGCAAAAAAGACAGTAAATAGGCTATAAATGATGATTATACGTCAAGTTAAAAAATTATCGGTGTTTTTGTGTCTTTATTTTAAAATTTATTGATTTAATAACATTGCTGTGACGTTATCTTGAAAGAACAAACTAAGAAGTTGTTTAAAAATGTATAATTGCCAACTTTTTATAAGTATTCTCCATTCACAATTCTCCATTCGAAGTTAAGCCTAATAGCACTTGCTTTTTTTGTAAATTTGCAGTTATGAGAATAGATATCGTATCGGTCTTACCAGAACTCTTAGAAAGTCCTTTACAGCATTCCATTATGAAACGGGCGCAAGAGAAAGGATTGTTGGAAGTACATGTCCATAATCTTAGAGAGTATGGTTTGGGCAAGCATCGGCAAATAGATGATATGCAGTATGGAGGAGGGGCAGGGATGGTCATGATGCCAGAGCCAATTGCCAATTGTTTTGATGATTTAATGAAGGAAAGAACTTATGATGAAATCATTTATTTGACACCTGATGGAGAACGATTGAACCAATCGATGTCCAATCGTTTATCTTTAAAGAATAATCTATTATTCTTGTGTGGTCACTACAAAGGGGTAGATGAAAGAATTCGGGAAGAATATATTACCTTAGAAATTTCTATTGGAGACTTTGTCTTATCTGGTGGCGAACTTCCCGCTGCGGTCTTAGTAGACTCTATAGGACGTTTAATTCCTGGTGTACTCAATGATGAAACCTCTGCCTTATTTGATTCCTTTCAAGATGATATGCTGGCACCTCCTGTATATACCCGCCCTGCTGATTTTAGAGGCAACGGAGTACCAGAGGTCTTATTGAGCGGTCATTTTGCCAAAATAGAGGCATGGAGAGATGAACAGGCTTTGAAGCGTACGCAGGAGCGAAGACCAGATCTTTTAAAAGAATAGAGAAGCGAGAACAGAGACAGATTTCGTTTAAAAGGACAAGTTTATCCAGATGGTTGACAGTTGTTTTTTTAAAAATTCAAATTCAATCTCCACTTCAACCTCAAAACGAGATGTTGACAGCCTGTTTTAAGGTCAACGTCATAATTTGAATTTGAAGTTAAAAGTGTCAACTACTTTTATTCTTTGGATTAAACTTGTCTTTTAAAGTCAACGAAGTTTTATAGGTTTTTAAACGAAATACATCTCTGCTCTCTCTTCTCTGCTCTCTGTTCTAAAAAAAATAAAATGCTATTTACAGATTTTAAACTAAACAATACCTTACAAAAGGCCTTGGCGGATAACGGATTAATCTATCCCACGCCCATTCAGATAGAATCCTTTCCAATTATAGGCTCAGGTAGAGATGTAATCGGCATTGCCCAAACGGGAACGGGTAAAACCATAGCTTATTTACTTCCTTTGCTCAGAGACTTAAAGTGGGCAAAAGATGATCGACCCAGAATTTTGGTTATCGTTCCAACTAGAGAGTTAGTAGTGCAAGTGGTTAAGGAAGTAGAGAAGTTGACAGGATCTATGTCTGTCCGCATCAGAGGGCTTTACGGGGGAACGAATATCAACACACAGAAGCGTGTCTTGATGGATGGGGCAGACTTAGTCGTTGCTACACCCGGTCGTTTGGTCGATTTGGCTCTATGTGGGGCATTAAACTTAAAATCTGTTAGAAAATTGGTGATTGATGAAGTGGATGAAATACTAAATTTAGGCTTTCGAGCGCAATTGCATAATATACTGGATTTACTTCCGACTAGAAGACAAAATTTATTATTCTCTGCCACCATGATTGAAAGTGTAGAGAAAATAATAAATACCTTCTTTAATTCGCCAGTTAAAATTGAAATAGAGGTTAGAGGAACGCCGGTAGAAAAAATCGAGCAAAGTGCTTATTTAATACCTAACTTTAATTCGAAGGTAAATTTACTGCAACATTTATTACAGAATAAGGAGGAACTAAACAAAGTACTGGTATTCGTATCGACTAAAAAATTGGTTGATAAATTATTTGAAAGAATGGACCCAGTCTTTCCAGATGAGATTGGACTGATACATTCCAATAAGGCACAGAATCACCGATTGAGGACAGTGGAAAGTTTTCACAATGGAGAAACTAGAGTTTTATTGGCAACAGAATTGATTGCTAGAGGTTTAGATATATTGGAAGTTTCTCATGTCATCAATTTTGATATGCCAGAAGTTCCTGAACATTATATCCACAGAATTGGTCGTACTGGACGAGCAGATAAAGAAGGAAATGCTATTAATTTTGTCAAAGAGGCAGAGCTAGAATTCCAGGAAGCGGCAGAGGTATTAATGGGCCAAAAAATTACCGTTTTACCGTTACCAGAAGTAGTTGAGATTGTGGACACCTTGATTCCCGAAGAAATTCCAAGAATGGGGGGAGATAAAAATTATCTACAGCACAATACCTACGAAACACCTACTGGTGGTTTTCATGAAAAGAAATTGAAAAATCAGAAGGTCAATCTAGCCCATGAAAAACGACAGGCTCGAAAATTGGAAAAACAAAATGCTCGTTCTCGAAAGAAAAA
>CAKZUM010000410.1 GCA_937921525.1 uncultured Saprospiraceae bacterium | reverse complement strand
TACGTTCAAAAATTAGTAAATACTTAATAAAAAATAATGAATCAGTTCAAATTTGAAGGCCGTCAAAAAAGCTTATTCATCGGTATGATGATAGTAGGGCTTATCTGTATGGGAATAACCTTCTTTTCGGATGATGCACTTCATACAAGATTCTGGACAAATTATTTACATAATACAGTATTCTTTATAGGCATTTCTTTTGCCCTAATGTTTGCTTATTGTGCTTTTACATTGGCTTATGCTGGATGGTTTGTCAACTTTAAAAGAGTCTGGGAGGCATATGCGCAATTTTTAATTGTAGGACTGGTCTTAATGTTGCCATTGATTGGTGGACTGTGGATGGATTATCATCATTTATATCACTGGAATATTCTAGAAGATGTAGCGAATGATCCTGTTCTTTTAGGAAAATCAGGATTCTTAAACAAATGGTGGTATACCTTAGGTACGTTTATAATAGTAGGTGTTTGGTATTTATGTGCCAAAACGATCAGAGGATATTCTATTGCAGAAGACAATAATGGTGGAGATACGAGTTATAGTGAATATGCGAGTATCAAAAAATGGGCTGGTTTTTTCATGTTCTTTGGCGCATTTACGAGTGCAGCAATGATCTGGCAGTGGATTATGTCTTTAGATGCACATTGGTATTCAACGATGTTTGCTTGGTATTCTACAGCAAGTTTCTTTGTAGCAGGTTTATCTATGACGATTGTAACTATTATCTTCTTAAAAGATAAGGGGTATTTGGAAACAGTAGATGGAAATCACTTGCATGATATAGGGAAGTACTTATTTGCATTTAGTATTTTTTGGGCCTACTTATGGTTCGATCAATATATGTTAATATGGTATGCGAATAACGGGGAAGAAACAGTTTATTTTCAAACTCGAATTCAGCAATATCCAGTATTATTCTACGGTAATTTATTAATCAACTTTGTAATGCCTTTCTTCGTATTGATGCGAAACTCTGTAAAGAGAAAGCATGGTATTATGATGTTTGCTGCGATTATTTTATTCTTCGGTCACTGGTGGGATGTATTTATGATGATTAAGCCTGGGGCTTTACACACAGCGCATGAAGCATTGGGTCACCACGGAGATCATAGTGGATCAACGCCAGGTTTCACAGTACCAGGTTTGTTAGAGATCGGTACTTTCTTAGGATTCCTTGGATTATATTTATTCCTCGGTTTTAGTCAATTAACAAAAGCTTCATTGATGCCTAAGAATGATCCTTACATCCAAGAGGCAATGCACCATGAAGTAATTTAGAACAGACCAGCCCGACTACCGTCAGGCGGGCGGGGAAGAGAGACCATTTCATTGAGAGAGTAGAGACGTATTCCGTTTACATACGAAAAAATATCATTGTATGTAAACGAAATACATCTCTATTCTTTACTCTCGGTTCTCTGCTCTAAAAAAACACACTACTTAGAATAAATCTAAATAAGAAATATAGAAATAGTCTGACAATTGAATATTGTACTTGGATTATTTTTGTAGTATAAGAAAAACAGAACTGTTTGAATGGTAAATGGTAAATGAGAAATGATGAATACCATATATTATATAGTGTTCATCATTTATCATTCTTCATTCATCATTTTCAATCGTTCACTATAAAATAAAAGATGACTGGTTTAATCATTCTATTATGTATTCTTTTAATCGGAGTTGTAATCGTACAGCTTGGACGATTAGTCGAATTAGCTTCGGATATTAGAGGCGAGGAAGCGTCACAATTAGCTGCCAATGACTTTAATGGACGCTTTGGAGTGTTCTTTATGGTTGCATTTTTGGTAGGATGTATCGCTTGTTCAATTTATTACCGACCGAGTATCTTAGGTTACGGTCCTCACGGGGCAGCCTCAGAACATGGTGTCTGGTTGGATGGAGCATTTCATACTACACTGATCGTAACAGGTATCGTATTTTTTCTAACACAGATTGCTCTTTTCTGGTTTGCATTTAAATATAGAGGCAGAGCGAATAGAGTAGCTTTTTTCCAACCACATGATACTAAATTAGAAATTATTTGGACAGCGATTCCTGCCTTAATGATGTTCTATTTGGTAGCAGATGGCTTAACTATTTGGAATAAAGCGATGGCAGATGTACCTGAGACTGCAGTGATCGGAGAAGATTATATGGAGATTGAAGCAACTGGCTACCAATTTGCATGGGATATTAGGTATCCTGGCCCAGATGGAGTACTAGGTGCTAAGAATTTTAGAAGAATTACGGGTATTAATCCATTAGGTCAAGAATGGGAAGATATTGAAAATTTAGATGACCAACATGTTAGTGAAATTGTATTACCTGTAGGTAAACAAGTAAGGGTTAGAATTACAGCGAAAGATGTATTGCATAACTTCTATTTACCGCACTTTAGAGTGAAAATGGATGCCGTACCTGGTATTCCTACTTACTTCGTATTTACACCGACGACAACGACAGAAGAATATAGAGAGCGTTTAGGTTCTTTGGATAAGGATGGAAATCCGCTTTACCCAGAATGGCATGTGCCATTTGATGAGACGGAGCCAGATGGTCCAAAAAGATATGAGGCATTCAATTACGAATTAGCTTGTGCCGAATTATGTGGAAAATCTCATTTTAGTATGAGAAGAGAAGTGAAGATTGTTTCCCAAGAAGAATACGACGAATGGATTGCCGCTCAATCTTCTTACTATCTGACTAATGTTCGTGGTTCCGATGAGGATCCTTACAAGGATAAATTGTTAGATTTTGAAATTAAGGATAGAAAAGCAGAATTCAATGATAATATTAATAAAGCATTGTCTTCTGATACAGATAAAATTCTTCGCCTAAAATATGTGAATTTTGAAACGGGTTCTGCTACTTTAACGCCACTTTCTAAATATGAATTAGATAATGTGGTCTCTGCCATGAACAATTATTCAAATTTGACATTGGAAGTAGGAGGACATACAGATGCTACAGGTAATGCAGACAGCAATTTGTCATTATCTGATGCTCGTGCAAATGCAGTAGCTGATTATTTGAGTTCAAAAGGGGTGAATCGAGATAGAGTTCCTGCAAGAGGATATGGTCAAGATCGTCCAGTTGATACGAATGATACGCCAGAAGGTAGACAGAATAATAGACGTACAGAGTTGAGAATATTGACACAGTAGGAGAGAGGTCAGAAGTCAGACCGCTGGGCTGTCAGAGGTCAGATTTGTGACTTTGTATCTACGTTTACTAAACCTCAAAGGTTTAGTAAACGTGTGCCCTCAATAGAAAAAACATGTCAGTCTTTAAAAACTGATATTTAAGATAATCAGAAGTTAAAAAGAGAGTCAGAATTTATAGCGTAGTCTACGTCATACACCCGCCCGCCCTAACGGCAGTCGGGCTGGTCTGACTTCTGACAGTTCCATTAGCGTCAGCTAATTAGAACGATCTGACTTCTGACTTCCAAATAAATTAAAATCAAAGTTATGGGTTCCACACCAGTTGTTGCTCCAGAAAAGACAAGAGAAGATGTTTTGATTGAAGAGCAGGGTTTTGATGACCACTTTCATGATCACCATCATGGAGATAAGTTTCAATCTAACTTCATTACGAAGTACGTCTTCAGTATGGACCATAAGATCATTGCCAAACAGTTTTTGATAACAGGTATGTTCTGGGCATTGATCGGTGCAGGTATGTCTATCGTATTTCGTTTACAGTTAGGTTTTCCTGAAGAGAATTTTGCTTGGTTAAGACCTTTATTGGGTAATTGGATTATGGTAGATGCTGAAGGCATAGGTACATTAGATCCACAATTCTACTATGCACTAGTAACGATGCATGGTACGATTCTGGTCTTTTTTGTATTAACTGCTGGACTGAGTGGAACGTTCAGTAATCTACTGATACCCCTCCAGTTGGGAGCAAGAGATATGGCATCGCCATTATTGAATATGCTATCCTATTGGTTTTTCTTCCTATCAGGATCAATCATGTTTGCCTCTTTATTTTTGAGTACAGGCCCATTCTCTGGTGGATGGACGGCTTATCCGCCATTAAGTGCTTTACCGCAAGCCTCTACTGGTTCTGGTGCAGGTATGACGATGTGGACGGTAAGTTTAGTATTCTTTGTAGTGTCTGTATTATTAGGAGGTATCAACTATATCACAACCGTATTAAATCTTAGAACGAAAGGAATGACCATGTGGAGAATGCCATTAACAATTTGGGCATTCTTTGTAACAGCAATTATTGGTTTATTATCATTCCCAGTATTGGCGTCAGGTTTCTTCTTGATGATGTGTGATAGAGGATTAGGTACTAGTTTCTATTTAAGTGAAATATTCGTAGGTGGTGAGGCCCTAGATTATGTTGGTGGTAGTCCAATTTTATACCAGCATTTATTTTGGTTCTTAGGTCACCCTGAGGTATATATTATTATTCTTCCAGCGATGGGCTTGGTATCAGAGGTATTATCAGTACATGCAAGAAAGCCGATCTTTGGATATAAAGCGATGGTCTTCTCTATATTAGCAATCGCTTTCTTATCCTTTATAGTATGGGCACACCATATGTTTATGTCTGGTGTGAATCCTTGGATTTCTAACTTCTTCGTATTATTTACTTTGATTATTGCCGTACCGTCGGCCGTAAAAGTATTTAACTGGATAACCACCGTCTATCGGGGTAATCTACGATTTAATTCCGCCTCTTTATTTGCAGTAGGATTCGTATCTATGTTTATCTCTGGTGGTTTAACTGGTTTATTCTTAGGTAACTCTGCAATTGATATTCAATTACACGATACGTACTTCGTAGTTGCCCACTTCCATATTGTAATGGGTATTGCGGCATTCTTTGGAATGTTTGCAGGAATCTATAATTGGTTCCCTAAGATGTATGGACGTTTTATGAATGAGACTTTAGGTAAGATTCACTTCTGGGGTACGTTGATTGGTGCTTACGCTATATTCTGGCCAATGCATTATTTAGGTTTAGCTGGTGTACCAAGAAGATACTATCGTTTTGATACTTTCGACGCCTTCTCTCACTTTGGTGCAATGAATAAGTTTATAACAGTTGCTGCGGTTGTAGTATTTGCTTTGCAAGTATTATTTGTAATAAACTTTTTCTATAGTATCTGGAAGGGTAAGAAAGTGACTACTCGTAATCCATGGGGTGCGACTACCTTAGAGTGGACTACACCAATTAATCCTGGTCACGGTAACTGGCCTGGTAAGATTCCTACGGTTACGAGATGGGCGTATGACTACGGTAAAGATGGAAAAGAATTTGTTTCTCAAGTAGAACCATTAGCAGAGGGAGAATTGACAGATGGCGAGGGCGCACATCATTAATTGGTAACTAGATAATTCAATAATATAAATTTGCAAAGCAAGTCATTAAATAAAGAACAAGGTTTATTCGGCAGTTTAGGAGATAAACTAACGGATTATAATCTATTAGTAAAGTTCAAGCTGAATGTGACAGTTGTCTTTTCAGCGGTAATGGCTTATCTAATTGCCTTTGATGGAACGCCATCATGGATAGGTATTTTACTCCTAGGTGTTGGTGGCTTTCTAGTAACGGGTGCAGCGAATGCTTTAAACCAAGTATTAGAGAGAGATTTTGATAAATTAATGAAACGGACAGAAAACCGACCATTAGCGGCGGGCAGAATGTCTGTATCAGAAGCGGTATTAGCAGCAGGATTAATGTGCATGGCTGGTACATTTTGTTTATCTATTTTCAACGCTTGGGCTGGTTTATTAGGGATGTTATCAATGGTCTTATATGCTTTTGTATATACACCAATGAAACGAGTTTCAACGGCGGCGGTAGCAATAGGTGCAATACCGGGAGCATTACCCTTAATGATCGGTAGTGTAGCTGCTGAAGGCACCCTGACCAGTTTAGCAATTGCTTTATTTGCTTTACAATTTTTCTGGCAATTTCCACATTTCTTTGCCATTGCATGGGCAGGAGATGAAGATTATAAAAGAGCAGGTTTTCATTTATTACCGAATAAAACGGGTGCGCTAGACAGTAGCGTGGGAATGCAATCTGTGATCTATGCTTTGTTTTTGATTCCTGTAAGTTTCTTACCTTATTTATTAGGGGCAACAGGAATTATTTCGGCGATAATTATAGCGATCTCTAGTCTGATTTATGCAGGCTTTGGATGGAATTTATATAAAAAATGTACTAGGGCAGCGGCTTTACAGTTAATGTTTAGCTCGTTTATTTATTTGCCACTGGTACTTTTTGCTTTGTACTTTGATAAAATTTAAAAAGAAGTCAGAGGTCAGACCGCTGCGTTGTCAGAGGTCAGACTTGTGATGTTGGCAGTGTTTCGTAAAGACGGTAGCTGTTTTTTTTTTATAATGTCAAATTCAAAGTTAAGTGGAGTCAACGTCGTAAGTCTGACAGCGTAGCGGTCTGACAGTTCCGTTAGCGTAAGCTAACTAGAACGATCTGACATCTGACTTCTAAAAAAACAACAAATGGTGGCATTAAGCGATAAAAAAACGGTAGGAAGAAGCAAAATACATCCTTTAAAGTTTTTGCTAATCATTTCTTGCGCGAGTATCATGATGCTATTCGCAGGATTGACGAGTGCTTATATCGTAAGAAGGGCAGGAGGAAACTGGTTAGAATTTAGATTACCGAATTTATTTTTTATCAATACGGTTGTCATTCTAATGAGTAGTGTGGCTTTACAAGCTGCTTACCATTATTTTAAAATAGGAAAAGAAAAGTTGTATAAAGGATTATTATTTAGTGCCTTTATATTAGGCTTATTATTTATAATATTGCAATACCAAGGTTGGTTAGATATGCATGCAATAGGAGTGGAGCTAACAGGAAATCCTGCGGGCTCTTTTGTGTATGTCATTTCAGGGGTACATGTGGCGCATATTCTAGCAGGTTTAGCAGCTTTGACCGTAGCATTGGTGCAAGCTTTTTCGTTGAAATATACCGTAACTCCGAGAAGGAAGTTACGATTTGAACTAACGTTAATCTACTGGCATTTTGTAGGTTTTCTTTGGTTATACTTATTGACATTTTTTGTAATTCAATCATAGAAGATTTAGGAGTGAGAAATGATGAATAATGAATGATGAATGTACACCACATTCATCATTTATCATTCATCATTCATCATTTCCAAGTCTAAAGACTAGAAAAATAATGGCACACGATACTGCTGTTCACGATGAGGTACACGGACATGACCATAGTCATGGTAACGAAACGAACAAAGAATTATGGGGAGGTGGGAAAGAACCATTTAAAGCGAGTTATGGAAAGCTGATGATGTGGTATTTCCTATTATCAGATGCATTTACCTTTGCTGGTTTTTTGATTGCTTATGGCGCATTAAGATTTAGCAGTCCATCTTGGCCTGTACCAGATTATGTATTTTCTACAGCTCCTTTTGGAATACATAATGCTCCTCTGATTTTCGTAACCTTTATGTCTTTCTTGTTAATCATCAGTTCTGTAACGATGGTAAGGGCGGTACAAGAGGGGGCAAGAGAAAATCAAAGAGGTGTAGTTTTCTGGATGTTACTAACCATTGTAGGAGGGGCTGGCTTTTTGGGCTGTCAAGCTTGGGAATGGAATAATCTGATCGGTAAGGAATGTATGACCGTTACTAGAAACCCATTCGGAACGCATATTACCAATGGCACTTACCTGAATGTAGATGGAACACCATCTAGTGATGCCGATGATAAATTTAAAGCAGGAGGTGGTTTCTTGATACACAGAGCGCACCTAGGCGACCATGGAGGTGGACACGGACACGGTGATGATGGACATGGACACGAACTGACTGCGGAAGAAAAATTTTTAGAAGCGGCACATGCTAGTTTGTCTACGCAGAATTTAGATATGGATAATCTGCCTGAAACTGGAATGGATTTTCCTGGTTTCCACTTAAATAATGAAGGATTCATTCAACGGAAATTTATTGGTGACAACGGTGTAGCCGAAGCACAGGCTTTTGGTCCTAAATCATTTGGTGCATTGTTCTTCTTTATCACTGGTTTTCATGGTTTTCACGTATTATCTGGAGTTGTGTTCTTAATCATTATTATGTTGAATGCCGCTGGTGGAATATACGTGGCTAGAAAGAATGGTTATGAAATGGTAGAAAAAATAGGACTTTATTGGCACTTTGTCGATTTAGTTTGGGTGTTTGTATTCTTAGTATTCTATCTACTTTAGAAATGAATAAAAGGCTAACTTATAATTTAGTTAGTACTCAATCAACAATTAACAAAATTTCTTAATTTTTAATTATATATAACAATGGGACACGGAAATTACGAGGAAGCGAAGAAGTTGGTATGGAGAGGATGTCTTGTATTAGCAGTAATCACATTAATAGAGGTAGCAGTATCATTATTTCAAAAGGGGCATCTCGTACCAGGTATGGAAGACATCTCTGCGGTAACGTTTGGTGCCGCTTTAATCATAGGAGCACTTTCTATCTATAAGGCTTATTATATTATTTATAAATTCATGCACATGGCGCATGAAGTACCTGGCTTGCGAATGAGCGTACTCTTACCCGTTTTGTTACTCGTGTGGGGGATGATTGCCTTTTTTCAGGAAGGTGGTGCATGGGGAAAGCGTCGAGCGGTAATCAAAGAGCGCAATAAGATGGAATCTGAAAAGTCGATTAAACCAATCGGTATGCTACTCGAAAAAGAACAAAAAATATTTACAATAAAATGATAAAAGGCGGGGTACTAACCCCGCCTTTTTTTGTTTAGTAATGTTAGGTAAATCATACATCTGAAATCATATATCATACATCATAAATCCAACTAGACAGATGTATGATTTATGATGTATGAACTATGATTTATGATTTGTCACACATTTATTTAGACAGGTATAAAATGACCAACAAAGCAACATCCACTCCCCATAAAATATTCCAATTTCTAGCCCTAGGATTTATATTTATTGTCCTGCCTGGTGGTTCTTGGTATTACCTAAATGAAGGCTATAATTATCGAAAAGCTATTTTAGAGGAGTTAGATCAAGATCTAGGAACTATACCTAATTTTCAATTACCGAATCAAAATAATAAAGTAATTACAGATAAAGCACTTAGAGGGAAAGTAGCAATAGTTAATTCTCTATCGCTTCCTCCATCAGTATCAGAACAAGCTATTATTCAACAATTGGTCAAAGTTCAGGATCAATTTGATAAGCGGGACGATATTGTTTTCTTAACTTTTACTAAAGCTGCTGCCCAAGAAGAAGTGGCTTCTTACTTTAAAACATTAGATGTTAAGAGAAATAAAAATCAATGGCATTTCTTGACGGGAACAGATGCAGAATTAGTCCAGATCGAGCAAAAGATGGCACTCCCTGCTTCTTTGCAAAATAGTGTTACTAATAACTCAACTATGGTCATTGCGGATTCTAGTTCGACCATCCGCTACGTGTACGATTTTAGAGAGAAAGAGGCCGTTAAGAAGTTAATTCACCATATTCCTAACTTAATGCCTAGACCTAAGGAAAAGGAAGGTATTCGAAAATCGAAGGAAATGGGTGATACAGAAGAATAATTTAACATACAGACAATCGAAATATGCAACAACCCAATTTAGCTTTAGCCAAAAAATTAAATATTGCCGCTTGGATATTATCTGCTATTGTTTTGTTAGTAGTGGGAGGTATGCGCCAAATCAAAATTGATATTGGCATAGATTTCAGTTTCTTACCGCCTTTTCATTCTACATTAAATGCTTTAGCCGCAGTAGCCTTGATAGCCGCTTTATATTTTATTAAGAATAAAAATGTAGTAGCCCATCAACGGTGTATTTATTTGGCGATGGGATTTTCTGCCATGTTTTTGCTATCCTATGTGACTTATCATATCACTACACCTGAGACAAGGTTTGGTGGGGAAGGGACTATTAAATACATCTATTTATTTTTACTGCTAACCCATGTAGTATTGGCCGCAGTTATTCTACCATTCATACTGTTTACCTTTATAAGAGCATACACAGGACAAATAGATCGGCATCGAGCAATGGCGAGATGGGTATTTCCATTATGGCTATATGTGGCTATTACTGGCCCTGTATGCTATTTGATGTTGAGACCGTATTATTAGAAGTCAGATCGCTTATGGCTGTCAGACCGATGCGCTGTCAGAAGTCAGACGTATGATGTTGATATATACTACTTGACATTTTTACAGAGCAGAGCCGTATTTCATTTAAAAAATGACAGAATTTCATAGTTTTTTTTAATGAAATCTGTCTCCTCTCTGCTCTCTGCTCTAAACAACAACAACATGCGTCTGACAGCCGTAGGCGATCTGACAGTGCAACGGTCTGATAGCGAAGCGATCTGACTTCTACGAATTATGATAAGGCTCATTCTTCAAAATCGTCATCGCTCGATAGAATTGTTCAATGAAGAATAGCCGTATCATTTGATGAGAGAAGGTCATAGAAGATAAACGGATTTTAAAATTAGCTCGCTCATAAACACTTGGAGCAAATCCAAAAGCACCACCCACCACAAAAATTATCCTAGAATAAGAATGTTGTAATTGCTGATTTATAAAATTGGCAAATGCCACAGAAGTAAAATCTTTCCCTCTTTCATCTAATAAGATTAAACAATCACTCTTTGTGAGTTTCTTTAATACTAATGTACCTTCTTTTTCCTTTAATTGCTTAGGAGGAAGGTTCTTTGCATTTTTAATATCTGCTAATACCATCAACTCCATTTTTAAATAGCGTTGAATCCGTTTTTCATATACGGATATTCCTTCCTTTAAATAAGTCTGATTTGTTTTACCAATAACCCAAAATTCTACTTTCATAAGTGAAGGAAATTAAATAGTATCGTAACTAATAGGAGGTGAAATTAGTATTAATAAGTACACTAGACAACCTCTGATTCTCAAAATTATAAACGATATCTATGAACTTCGTACAACGATACTATGGTTATTTTGCAAAGCGCACTATTTTAAATACTCTTCTAATCATTATTTATTACTTATTAGTGGTGCTACCTCATGAAAGCTTTGGAGCTTGGATTGCCAGAACTCTAGATGAGCCTTTAGGTAGAGATACTTATAATTTAATAATTATGGGTATGGGAGTAACTGGTTTTGCAGGCTATCTTTTTCTAATTTGGAATGGTACAAAATCAAAGAGCTATAGTAAATCTACTTGGTCGTATTTGATATTGACTCTACTATTAATAATCTATTGTGTTAATGTATTGATGGTTGTTAATGTA
>CAKZUM010000409.1 GCA_937921525.1 uncultured Saprospiraceae bacterium | reverse complement strand
ATACTCAAAAAGAGTAGCAGTAGTAGCAAATAACTATTTTTCATAATAAAGAGATAAAGGTGAAGATCAAATGAGTGTAGAACAATTCAAGGGTAAGTTTAAAGACATTGGTTTGATCACTTGTTTTATCAACTATTATTCTTCTTACCCATCATTTTTTCAAAAAAGAAAGTCAAGACCAATAAGCAAAGTACTGCTAAACTAAAAAGTAAAACACTACTACCGATAGATTCAGAAGTTGTAAATAGTTCCATGTTATCACTATTTCCTGTTAGTGTAAAAGCAGCCCAAAAAAATGGATTTGGATCATCTGCTTTTTCAATATATTCTAATTTTGCGGCTCTTAGTGCAGTTCCTTTGGGTAGCCCTTGATTCAAATTTTGATAGAAGGAATGGATAATATTTTTGGTGGAGGCATCATTAATACTCCACAAGGTAGTAACTACACTCGCTGCACCTGCATAGAAAAATGCGCTGGCTAAACTAACGACTCCTTCTCCACGAGTTAACTCTCCGATGCCTGTTTCACAAGCACTTAAAACAACTAAATCTGCATGGACAGAAAGATTGTAAATATCTTTAGCATATAGTAAAGCAGCTGTTTTATCGGCTGCTAGATTGTCCGTGAAAGCTAGGAAGGAATAATCTCCTAGCTCTATATTAGACTTTCCATGCGTTGCTAAATGCAATAATTGATACTGTGTTATTTGATCTACAAATAATTTTTTGGTAGCTTCTTCTCCAATGAATACCTCACTGTCAGGAATGATATTTTTTATTAATTGAACTTCTTTACTAGTATGTGCTAAGGGGGCTAACCCCAAACGATTGGGAATAGAAAAGATGGGTGCTAGTGCTAGTATTTTTTTTTGTGTTTTGTGGGAATTAGAAATGATGTTTTGTCGAAACTGTAAAGTTGCCGAGTAGGCATAATTGATTTCTTTACTTTTGATTAAGTAATCAATATCTCGTAATCTATGAACCGTTTTTTCTGGCAACTTACTGACCAAAGCATCAAAAGGAATATAGTTTAAAAGTCCTCCATTGACTATTGTTATTTTTTCTGGTAATAATTCTTCTACAGGTAATATCAATTTTTGATATAAAAAATTTGCAGATCGTAAATATTGTATTAAATAATGCCGATAAGCATATTCTGTTTGCGACTCCAAATCTCTATAGTACCTAGAAATTCCTTCTCTAAACAATAAGACCTCATTGATTAAAGAATCCACCGCCACTACTTCTAAATGAATATCGTTTTGATTGATTAGAAAAATATAGACGCTCGTGTCTTGTACAAAATATTCTAATAATGCCTCCTCTTTAGATAATTCTTGTTGCAATTGATCTACTGTAATAATAGCTTGATCATACTTTAATTTATGATAGGAAGGATAGGCTGTTTCAAACTGAACAATCAAGTCATTATAAGCTTGTTTTTGTTCAAACAGGCGATTGCTAAATTGATTATTATCCGCTCCTTGCTGTAGACTAGTTTGCTGCTGTTTTTCTAATTCTGCTATACTCGTTTTCAATTGATTTTCTAAAGCTAATAGACTGTCTGGAATATTGGCAGAGGCAGTAGCTTGTTGGTTGGCTATCGCTTCTAGCATTAAATTACTTCGACTTTTTTCAGAATAATTAAATGCTTTTCGGAGGTAAACTTTTTCTTTGTTTTTTTGGTATAAAGCATGACAAGTAGCTATGCCTAGATGAAGAATGTCGTAGGTAGTTTCCCCTAATTTTCTTTTGGAATAATCTTCTTGATACCGTTGACGCAATTGATCGATTAATCGAATCGAAAAATCGGTGATAGATAAAATTTCTGTTAAGTTTTGAGGAGCTTTATTATCTGTTGTTAAAGCATATAAGATTTTTGCTTTAGTGTTCAATAAGTTTAAAACCTCGATGGGAGATTCTATTAAGGCTAGTTGACTGGTATCTTGGATAGCTATATCTAGGAGTGCTAAAGAGGTGTCTAATTCTGTTAATGCCTTAGCATAATCTCCTTGCTTATAGTGTATTTGACCAATGCTACTTTTGTAAGTAGCTAAGGTAGCTTTATTAGATTTTTGATCTATTAAATTAATCGCTTGGGTATAATAATTGATCGCTTCCTTATAATTACCTTCCTCTCCAAGACAGTTTCCAATATTGTAATAAGCCGCAGCTTTATTAGCACTAACATCTCCTGATAGTTGTTGATAAATAGCAATACTTTGTTGGTAAGCTTTGATTGCTTCAGAAAAGAATTTCTGTTGTCTAAAACAAGTACCGATATTATTCCAAGAATCGGCAATCCGAGGTAGATTTTGTTGTTGCTCATAGATACTTAAAGCCTGTCGATAACTTTTTAAAGCATCCTCGAATTGAACTAATTCGACTTGGATCAATCCAATATTATTATGGGTAGCTGCTGTGAAAGGATGATTAGCACCTAAAGAACTATTTAGTAAATGTAGGTTATTATTATAATACAGCATTGCCTTATTATAGTCTCCTAAAGTTTCATAAGAATTGGCTAGGTTGTTATAAACAGAAATTAGGTTAGGACTATTCTTATCAAATTTTGCTTGTTGAATGACTAATGCTTTTTCAAAATATCGAAGGGCTAAACTGTGATTATTTAATTTAGAATAACATTCTCCAAGTCCCAAATAGGCAGTAGCAATATCTGGATGACCGTCTTTGTAATGTTGCAATAAAATCTTGGCACTGCGATTAAAATAATTGATAGCCGTTTCTATATCTCCCATCTGTTCGTAACACTGTCCTAAGTTATTACAACTTTGAGCCACCTTAGGATGATCGCTTCCTAATTGTTCTTCTCGAATCTTAATCGACTTAGTATAGTAGTCAACAGCCGTTTCAAATTGACCTGCAAATCGGTAGACCGTTCCTAAATTATTATAGCTAGAGGCAATGTCTGGATCATTCTCTTTCAGAGCAGCCAAACGAATATTGAGTGCTTGTTCATAATAGCTACGAGCGGTATTCAAATCCCTTTGATCAAAAGCACAATTACCTAAGTTATTATAACTGTCTGCTACCTTGGGATGTTGGGCACCAAATACAGCTATTCGGGTATTCAGCGCATTTTCAAAAAACTGAATAGCATCAGGAATAGCCCCTTTCTTCCAATAGCATAGGCCAATATCGTTATCTGCTTGCGCAACGATAGAAGACTGTGTTCCATCACTTGTTATAGCTTCTTGTTTTGCTTCTTGATAGTAGGTAAGTGCGTTATCGTAATCTCCTTGTTCTCTATGAGCATCCCCTAGAATAACTAAGGCTTGTATTATTTTATTAGGTAAGGCTATTTTTTTTGAGGTAGTCAGTCCTTGTTTCCCAAGTAGTATAGCTGTCTCGTAATTTAAGCTGTCTAATTGGTTTTGCGCTGCTTGGAGTTGATTATTAGCTTGTAAACTATCTAGGTTTTGCGCATTAACAGACATACATGCACAACATAAAAATAATATTAAAGATAAGGTGTATCTTATTTGCAAGCCGGATTTAAGTTTATAGGTGATATGGATAATACTCTACCGACAAAAATAACAACTAGAATAGAAATAAGCGTCTGTTGAATGTATTTTAGTCCATTAATCAATAAGAGTATGTTCAAATTTATAATATAGTTAAGACTTTCTTAACAAGACAAAATGGGCACAGATAGTCTATTCTTTACACAATAATAGAGTGCTTTTCCCCATTTATGGAAGTAAGAAAAGCGAAAAAATTAGTCGCAGGAAGTCCTATTTTAGTAATTCTTTCGTCTAAGTAACGACGAAATAATAACTATACACTCTTGGCTGCTTCTTTTTCCCTTATTTTCCTCTTGAAATCGGTCATAGTATCAACAATACTCCCGCTTTCAAGAGAAAACTAAGAAAAAAATAAGCTACCCAAGAACGT
>CAKZUM010000408.1 GCA_937921525.1 uncultured Saprospiraceae bacterium | reverse complement strand
AGTCGCCTCGCCCGCAAATATCTGCTGCCCGACCAATCCATCATCAATCAAATTGAAAGAGAATTTTAGCATCTTGATAGCCATAGGACTCTTCTTCAAAATCTCTTGTCCCCATTGGAAAGCCGTATCTTCCAACTCTTCGTGAGGGATCACCGCATTTACCATACCCATATCGAATGCCTCTTGTGCAGAATAATTTCTACCTAAGAAAAATATTTCTCTTGCTCTTTTTTGCCCCACTTGGCGCGCCAGATAAGCCGATCCATACCCACCATCGTAACTCGCTACATCCGCATCCGTCTGTTTAAAAATAGCATGTTCCTTACTCGCTAATGTAAGATCGCAGACCACATGTAGCGAGTGTCCGCCGCCAACCGCCCAGCCTGGCACGACTGCAATGACAGCTTTATTCATAAACCGAATTAACCGCTGTACTTCCAGTATATTTAATCGACCTACTCCATCCGTCCCTTGATAACCTGTTGCGCCACGAACTCGCTGATCACCCCCCGAACAAAAAGCATAACCTCCATCTTTTGGCGATGGACCTTCTCCAGATAATAATACTACACCGATGCTTCGATCTTCTCTAGCATCTGTAAAAGCATCTAGTAATTCTCCTACGGTTTTAGGACGAAAAGCATTTCTCACCTCAGGTCTATTAAAGGCAATTCTGGCAACGCCTTTCGCCTTTTTGTAGGTAATATCTTCGTATTCTTTAGCAATCTTCCAAGGAATTTTTGACATTTCTTTCGTTTATTTTATGGTATAATTTTAAAATTATGACGACTCCAAATACAAGGTTACTAATTTGTCATTAAATCTCAAACTGGCAACCAAACCTATTAATAAAAAAGTATAACACGAAAAGTTAGAAAACGTTCTAAAACTTGTATTTTTGGAATTCCAACAAGTAATAAAAGGAACTGACCACGAAAAAAACTACGGAGTAGTTAAACATGAATAACCTAGGATAAAATCCTAGGATAGAAGAAAAAATATCCAAGTAAAAACCCAATCCATGCAAAAAGAGCAATCAACAATCCCATTTCATAAATACCAAGGAGCAGGAAACGACTTCGTAATGATTGATAATCGAACAACAAAGTGGGTCGATCCAGCAGATAGCAAAACGATTAACTGGCTTTGTGATAGACGATTTGGTATAGGAGGAGATGGTTTGATTTTATTACAAAATCACCCAACACATGATCTGGAAATGGTTTATTTTAATTCAGATGGAACGGAGGGCAGCATGTGCGGTAATGGTGGGCGTTGCTTTGTAGCTTATGCGCATGCACTAGGATTAATCAAAGGGACTTGTGTATTTATGGCGGTAGATGGTGTACATGAGGCATCTATCAATGAGGCAGGAGATTGGGTAGAATTAAAAATGATAGATGTTCAAGAGGTCACTTGTCATCCCAACCATTATGTAATGAATACAGGGTCTCCCCATTACGTGACCTTTGTACCTAAAGTAAAGGAAGTGAAAGTATTTCAAGAGGGGCAGGCTATTAGATATTCTGATGCTTATGCTAAGGAAGGGATTAATGTAAATTTTGTGGAGGCCACTCCAAAAGGTATTGACATTGCTACTTATGAGAGAGGCGTAGAAGATGAAACCTTGGCTTGTGGTACAGGAGTTACCGCTGCGGCCATTTCCTACTTCATCGACCAACCCAAAGCTGCAATTGCCCACTTGAAAAACGGGGGTATTCCTATAAAAGCAAAAGGCGGACAATTAAATGTACGGTTTGAAGTAAAGAACAATACCTTTCATAATATCTGGCTATGCGGGCCCGCTAAAGCGGTTTTTAAAGGAAACATTGTTAAAATATAAATCATAGAAAAAATTTATTTTATAACACTAATAGTTAGTAGCTTATCCATAAATATTTGATTATCACACCTATACAATGCACCCGTCTTTGATATACAATTATTTAATCTATCACCTACAAATTGTTAGATATTACATCATTCAAATTAATTTTATATTTTCGCCTCAGAGTTAATTAGAAACTAGAAAGAGGTATCAAGAGTCAACCCACATTTTCACACACTACTTTATTGCAGTCTTCTCTTGATACCTACTTTCCTCTCCTATTGTCGATAGATTCGCTACTGTTTTCTACTTGTCTTTGATCTTATCTAAATGTAAAATCACATTTATCTTCTTTTTCCAATTTTTGATAAGTACAAACTATAATTTTGTGACTTATAAGATAAGCAGGACTTCTGGTATATAAATATCTAGGAATTTAGTAGTGTAATCTATGTCTACCCACAACAAATCTGGTTATTTTAAATCATAAAGTTGTTCAAAATTGAATTTCACTTTAAGAAGTTGTTTAGAGCTTGTCTAAACTTCTATACAAACAAATAATGAAATACATACCCTTTACCTTATTTATTTTCCTCTCAACAGTAATTGTTGCACAAGATTTTTATGAGCTACATACCATCCAAACTATTGATGTTACCTTTGCCGAAAGCAATTGGGACGCCCTAATGGATGCACAAAAATCGGGAAATGAAGAATACATTTTAGCCCAAAGTGTCACTATCAATGGGGTGACGTATGATAGTGTCGGTGTCAAATACAAAGGCAACAGTTCCTATAGAGCCAATCAAATAAAAAACCCTTGGCATATCGAATTGGACACTTACAAGGAGCAAGACCATGAGGGGTACACGGATATAAAACTGGCGAGCGGCTATAATGATCCCTCCTTTTTAAGGGATGTATTGGGCTACCAGATTCTGAGACAATACATGGATGCCCCGCTTGCCAACTATGCCAACCTATCCGTTAACGGCAATCTTATCGGGTTGTATGCGAATATAGAATCAGTTTCAAAGAAATTTGTTAAAGATCGATTCGGGTCTAAAAAGAATACCTTTGTCAAATGTAATCCACCCGCTGGAGCAGGACCACAATCAAGAGATTTTCCTAATCTCGTGTATTTGGGGCAAGATAGTACAGATTATTACGCTGCCTATGAATTGAAGTCTGATGATGGTTGGCAAGAATTTATTGACCTTTGTGATACCCTTACCAATCACTTCGATCATATTGAAAAAATACTCGATGTAGACAAAGCTTTGTGGATGCTTGCTTTTGATAATGTGCTTGTCAATTTGGATAGTTATCTCGGACAATTTGCGCAAAACTATTATTTGTACCGAAGTGATCACCAACAGTTTTTGCCTATTGTTTGGGATTTGAATGAAGCTTTTGGCGTGTTTGCTCAAACAGGTACCATCAATCTTAATAGTACGGCCTCTAAGCAACAACTATCTCATTTGCTACATGCGAATGATACCAATTGGCCATTGGCAAAACAGTTGTTAAGTGTGCCTATGTACAAACGGATGTACATTGCTCATATTAAAACGATTCTTTTGGAAAATTTTGATAATGGAAATTATCAAGAAACAGCAATGGCCCTTCGAGCAACTATTGATGCAGCGGTCCAAGCAGACCCGAATAAATTTTATACTTATAACGACTTTCTCAATAATCTGACATCTGATATTGGCGGCGGCGGCCCTGGAGGAGGAGGTCCTGGAGGTGGTCGTACGATTCCTGGTATTACCACGTTGATGAATGGAAGAGCATCTTATTTATTGGGACTTTCTGATTTTACCCAAACAGCACCAAGAATTACTTCGATTACCTTGTCAAATGATGCTCCTAACATTAGCGAAACGATCACTATTTCTACTGCTATCAATAATGGAAACACCGTTTACTTATCTTATCAAAATGAGTCAGGCGCACCTTTCACGAAAGTACAAATGTTGGACGATGGAGCACATAATGATGGGGCTGCTAATGATAATATTTATGGCACAACATTGACAATAAATAGTACGTCAGTGCAATATTACATCTACGCCGAGAATGATAATGCAGGGATGTTTTCTCCTCAACGTGCTGCACATGAATACTATACCCTTACGGCTACTGCGCCTACTACCAACTCCGTTGCAGGTGACTTGGTCATCAATGAATTTATGGCTTCCAATGATGCCACTATTGCAGATCAGGATGGAGAATTTGAGGATTGGATTGAGTTATACAACAATACAAATGCTAGCATTGATTTAACAGGCTATTCCCTTTCTGATGATGAAGCGAATTTAACACAGTGGGTGTTTCCTGCTGGTACAGTCATTGGCGCCAATAGTTATTTAACTGTATGGGCAGATGATGATGAAGACCAAGAAGGACTGCATACTAACTTCAAACTATCTTCTTCAGGAGAATCCATTTTTTTAGTAAATGCAGCGGGTGAAATTGAAGATGTAATCAGCTATGTTAATCAAACAACAGATATTTCCTTTGGTAGATTTCCAAATGGTACAGGCGAATTCCAAGAGATGAATCCAACTTTTAATGCTGAAAATAGATCAACAACTGTAGTGCTTTGCGCAAACAATGGTGGAGATGCAGATAATGATGGGATATGCGCGGATGAAGATTGTGATGATAATGATGCCAATGTGGGGGCAAAACAATCGACTGGAACAACCTGTGATGACGGCGATACTGCTACCATCAATGACATCATACAAGAGGATGGCTGTAGTTGTGCAGGAACAACGATGTTTGCTAATAGCGATGTAGTCATCAATGAATTTATGGCTTCAAATGAAACAACGATAGCAGACCAAGATGGAGAATTTGAAGATTGGATTGAGTTATATAATAATGGATCTGAAAGGATTAATTTAGAGGGGTACTTTTTATCTGATGATGCAACTGATTTAATGCGATGGACATTTCCAGCAGGTACAGTCATTGAGCCTAATGGGTATTTAATAATATGGGCAGATGACAATGAAGACCAAGAAGGACTACATGCTAACTTTAAATTATCTGCTTCAGAAGAGGCGGTTTTTTTAGTAGATGCTACGGGGGCTATTATTGATTTGGTCAACTATACGAACCAAACAACGGATGTCTCTTACGGCAGGTTCCCAAACGGAACAGGAGACTTCCAATCTATGAATCCCACTTTTAATGCTGCCAATAGTCAAACGACTAGTACTGACGAATTGATACGGGAAAGAATTGATTTAAAAGCATCTCCAAATCCTACAAGAAATTCTTTTTATTTAGAAATTACTAGAGCAGACCAAAAGCAAACATTAGTTCAGATTTATAATTTGAATGGAACTATAGTTTATCAAAATACTATTACTAAAGGAGCTACTATTAATAGCTCAGATTGGGCACCTGGAATGTATATTATTAGAGTTGAAAACGCTTACTTAAAATTGATTCTACAATAAGCATAATTTGATTTTCCACCATCTCACCTCATCAGCTATCGTTGAACACGTCTATTAAAGACAGACAATTATTTTCCCAAATGATTGTCTGTCTTTAAAATTGTCAATTATCCTTTTAGTAATTCATACAAATGGAACTTAGGAATGGTTCATTAATAAATGTCGTTTTTATGCGCCGTTATTTTTTCTTTATACAAGGCGAAAAACGTAGGCGATGCCTAGCATCGACGAGGCTTTTCAACATGAGCAAAAGGCAAAGATTCGGGGAATCTTTATTTTTTGTGAACCGCTTGCGGATGGGTTGCTAAAGGAAAAATAACAAGTAGAATAATGTACATTTATTATTGAACCATTTCTTAATACATTTAAATCAAGATTTTCCATATCTAAGGATGAGAGGTAGATTTAATCACAAGTAAAGTAAACGTATTGTTATAATGACAAATAATTTATATTTAGTGAATCAAGGGGAGCGCAAAGTCAAAATCGTAATATATTATTCACCATTCTTAAATAGAACAAAATTCCGATTTTATCTACTAAAATGAATAGGAAAAGAATTTAATTTTGAAAATGAACCAATAACTTCTTTTGAAGAAAATTGGCTACTTTTTTTCTTAGATAGTGTGATTATGACAATAATTAAGTAAA
>CAKZUM010000407.1 GCA_937921525.1 uncultured Saprospiraceae bacterium | reverse complement strand
CCTTCGAATAACAGATGCTCAAAGAAGTGGGCAAAACCAGTACGATCTGGCTGTTCATTTTTAGAACCAACATGGTACATAATAGATACGGCCACAATTGGTGTTGAATTATCTTGATGCAGTATGACATGCATGCCATTGTCTAAGTCATACTCTACAAAATCTATCTTGTTCATTTGCGCTTGCAAATGGATGATGCTGGCTAATAGCAGCAAAAAGATAGCGGGCTGTCGTTTCATATAATTATGAATTTAAGGGTGATAGAATGAGATATTTTAAAACTATTGGTTTATTGTGGAAAGGAGTTTCTTGTTGAAGAAATAGGGTACTAGAATTATGATATGGGGTTATTTAAAACAATAGTCAAGTGTTCCAATTAGAAATGCTAAGGTGCGCATAATTTATAAATAAATGGAATATATTCGATGAATAATGAGTGAGGATAGATAAAAATTAGATTTTAATTACTAATTGTTACGACTTTACTTGTCCTTTTTATTTGAAATACCACCCAAATCCCTCCAACCCTTCCCAATCAAACGAATATCCTTTCGCCAATCATAGTCTCTAGCATATAGAAAATTAAGTCGCTGTATCGTAGAATCATCCAATAAATCAGGAGAAAGCCCTTCTATTGGACTTAAAATGGCAGGTTTTAAGGTTGGTAAATCAGTTATTAGATTAGTGGTAGGGGTGTAGCCTACCCACGTTTTTTTTCCAAATAAAACTTGAAAACAGTTAGTGAAAAAATTGGTTTTTTCTTTTATAAAAAATATCAAAAAGGGTCCTATTAATAATAAACATAGAGCCGTTAAAATATCTAATAGTCGTTTATTCCTTTTTTGTAAAATACTAGCAATCTGAAATTGGATAGCAACAGTATATAATTCACCCGGTGTATTTTTGGAATGACTGCCGATAATGCTCATACTTTCGGTAGGCACAATTTTGTAATTAATACTCGGACCTAAGCGAGTCATCCACTGCATGATAGATTGCGAAGAAACATCTTTTGAGCAAAAAATAATTTCATCTACTTGATAAATTTGTACGATCTCTTTTAGTTGATGAATGGTACTTAAGAAAGATGTTGATTTTTGATCGCTAGGTGTTACTGCACCAATATAGTTGGGTTGTACCGCTGCTTTTTGCAATAGGTCTAAGACTCTTTTACTCTCTTGTTCTTCTCCAACTATGATTAAATTTTTGGTAGGTAGCTTTCCTACTTGGAAATTTTTATTTTTCTTAAAGTGCAAGATTAATCGTATGGTGAAAGTGGCGATAACTGCCCACATAGCGCCCAATAATAAAAGCATCCGAGAGGTTCGATATTCCAACGGAAGTAAACCGTAGATCGCTGCTAGAATTAAAGAGCCGATAGCTAAACCAGAAAACAAGCGAGCTATATTAAATGGGCGATCATAGCCCCCTTTTAAATATACACTTCCCAACCATATACTGATATATAAAGGCGCATTGAAATATAAAAAAGAGGGCTGATAATAATTAGCATCATTAAACCAAGAGGTTGCCCAAAAATCTTTTAACCAATAGATACCAACGAAAATAACTAAAGCATCTAATGTGGGCAGGTATATTTTTTTGAGAAAATTGCTAAGTAGTGTCATCAATGCACGAAAGTAAATAGCCACCTGTAACAAAGCAGTTAAGACAAATGCCTGTTCTCCATGAAAATGTTTTTTTGAAAAAATAATCATGGCATTATAAAAGGTACGCACATATTTTAGACTCCCTTTTTTGGTGCTTTCTCCTTTATAATGAATAATGGTCGTATCTGCAAAATAATAATTTTGATAGCCCCCTTTTAGTATTCGGTAGGAAAGATCAATATCTTCTCCATACATGAAAAAGGTCTCGTCCAATAGCCCTACCTCATCTAATACCTTTTTGCGCATCAGCATAAAAGCACCTGCTAAAATCTCAATCTCATGTGTTTGGTCTTTATCCAAATAACCTAGATGGTATCGGTTGAAAGTTGCTGATTTAGGAAATAATTTAGATAAACCAAAAGCTTTAGAAAAGGCGACAAAAGGAGTAGGTAAACCTCTTTTAGATTCAGGTAAGAAATTGCCAGCCCCATCAATCATCTTCACACCTAAGCCACCCGCATTTGGATGCTCATCCATAAATGCAATCGTTTTTTCTAAGGTATCTTCTTCTAAAACGGTGTCAGGATTTAGCAGTAAAATATATTGCCCAGTAGCTAATCGAATGGCTTGATTATTGGCAGCAGAAAAACCAGGATTATGGGTGTTGGCAATTAAGTGAACGGAAGGGAAGCGTTCCTTGATCATATCGACAGAGTCGTCTGCTGAATTATTATCAACTACAAATATTTCCGCATCTATGTTTTTGGTGGCTTGTTGAACAGATAGGAGGGCTTGTTCTAGGAAGTAGCGGACGTTATAGTTGACAATTATGATAGATATTTTCAAGATTACTTTTTATAAGGAATGCGCGCAACAATTGATCTTCCTAAGGTCATTTCATCTGCATACTCTAATTCCCCTCCAAAAGAGACACCTCTAGCAATCGTACTGATATGAATGCCTATCTCTTTTAATTTTTTTGAAATATAAAAAATGGTTGTATCTCCTTCTATTGTCGGGCTAATTGCCATGATCGCTTCTTTTGTTTCTGGTAGCATAGCCCGTGCAATTAGCGAATCAATATTTAATTCTGATGGCCCAATGCCTTGAATAGGAGAGATGACCCCTCCTAAAACATGATAGCGACCTTTGAATTGTGCTGTTTCCTCAATAGCCATTACGTCTCTAATACTTTCTACTACACAGATAACGGAATCATCTCGGCGAGGGTCTGCGCATATGGTGCAAATGTCTCCATCGGATATATTATGGCATTTGCTACAAAATTTGATATGCTTGCGCATTGCCAAAACATCAGCAGCGAATTGCTCACTTATTTCGGTTGGTTGGTTTAGTAAGTGCAGCACCAAACGTAATGCTGTTTTTTTTCCGATACCAGGTAAACTGGCAAAAGCATTGACCGCCTCTTCTAATAGTTTTGAAGAAAAATTCATAAGACAAAGATAAGGAATGATGATTTAATAAATTGCGTTTTTATGCGCCGTTATTTTTTCTTTCTATGAGGCATGAAGAAGTGAAACTTCTGAACCGCTTGCGGATGGGCTGCTAGAGATAGCCTAGCTATCACGAGGCTTTTCAACATGAGCAAAAGGGAAAGATTCGGGGAATCTTTATCTTTTGTGAACCGCTTGCGGACGGGATGCCAAAAGGAAAAAGAACAAGTAGAAAAATGTAAGTTTATTATTTCACCATTCCTAAACAAGGCTACAGTAAAAAAGCAAAGAACTGCTTATTAGTTATTGGTGAAATTAGGAATGATTTTCGAATTTTTCTTTTTGTTAAGAAAGTATAATCAGTCATTTAATTTTACTTTTATTCTATTTTTAATGTATATTTGTTAGGTATAGTATTAATTTAATCATCCCCCCTTATTAAGTTTATACCCACTTCTTTTATTCTCAGATTTTTACACTTTTTAAATTTTAGTATATAAAATACTGAGATTCCCATCTATTATTAAATTTTCAAACAAATAAACTTTCGGTTTGGGTTAATCCCCAGATTAGGACTAAACTATTTTATTAGATCCTAGAGCTAAAGTTCCTACTACTTTCGTAAAAAAAAAACTATGACAAATTGGTACAAATCCTTTATGTCCATAGTGTTCCTCTTGTTATCCCTCCATTCTGTGTACGGACAAATTTATGTCCAAAGCACGGCAACGGGAAGTAATGACGGAACCTCATGGACTAATGCCTATACAGACCTAAATACGGCGCTACAAGCTGCCGTTTCAGGTGATGTAATTTGGGTAGCAAAAGGCACTTACACACCGACATCTTGTTCTTCGTGTAGTGATACGGACAAATCTATTACATTTTCTATACCTAGTGGCGTAGAAGTGTTAGGGGGCTTTCCTGATACAGGGAATCCAGGTATTGCAAGTCGAAACTGGCAAACAAATACAACTATCTTAAGCGGAGATATTGATGGAGACGGCACGTCTGCAAATAATTCTTTTTCTATCATTCGGACGATAGATGTTAGCAATCAAACCATCTTAGATGGTTTTACACTAAGAGATGGAAATGCCGCTAACACAAGCATTGGTCAGGGGGGCGGATATGGTGGTGCATGGTTTAATCAAGCTACCTTATCCATGGTTTCTCATCCAATTGTTAGGAACTGTATTTTCACTGCTAATGAAGCATTTGATGGCGGTGCTATTTATAATAATTCACTTGCAAATTTTAGCACACAAACAGGCTCAGATGCAAATATGGATATTATAAATTGTACGTTCACTAATAATTTCGCAGTGAACCAAGGTGGTGCCATTTACAATGATGCAGATTTTTATGGTAGACACACAGGTTTTTATCAAGACTGTGTATTTACTGGTAATTCCGCTTCCTCTGATGGTGGGGCAATCTACAATATAGGGTCTATATTTGGTACAATTGACTTAAACATTGAAGGATGTAACTTTTCTAATAATACTACAAGTGTTGGATCTGGTGGAGCTATTTACAGTATCGGAAATGATAATGGGACTATTAATCTTTTAATTAATCGTACTAGTTTTTCTAGTAATACTGCATTGGGTATGTATGGAGGGGCTATAAGTAGTTTTATGAGAGCAGGAATTTTATTAGATGCAACAATCGTAAACTCTACTTTTAGAGATAATATCTCTATGGCAGGTGGTGCCTTATATTCTTTAGGAGCGGACTCTGGTAATACGCAGTATCAATTTGTGAATGATGTTTTTTATCAAAATATTGGCACCATCGGAGGAGCCGTTTATTTTAATGAAGCAGGTGGAGCAAACGTGGAGGGATTCTTTTCTAACTCTATCTTTAAAGAGAATACAGCTCCAACTTTTGATCCTATATTTCATTATTCTGGATCTCCTCAGATGAGTATAGAACACTCTATTGTATATGACGTAGCAGATTGCAATAATTTATTATTAGGTACGGGAAGTATTATTTGTGGTGGTGGAATGCAATACCTAACAGACCCATTATTCGCAGATGAAGCTAATGGTAATTTTAGGATACTAGCAGGTTCACCAGCTATAAATACAGGTCTAAATTCTGCCATTCCTGCAGGGATCAATCAAGATTTTGATGGTGCTATTAGAACATCTGGCACTGCCGTCGATATAGGGGCTTTTGAATTTATCAGTGGTACTGCTGATTCTGATAGTGATGGGATATTGGACATTAATGATAATTGTCCAGTTACGCCCAATGCAGATCAAGTAAATCTTGATGGCGATTTAGCTGGTGCTGCATGTGACTGTGATGATTCTGTAGCTACAGGTAGTACTTGTACTACTGGATGTATTACTTACTACGTGGATGCAGATGGGGATGGTTTTGGTGATGCTAACGCAACTGGTTCTATTGGATGTATTGTTCCTGCTGGATTTGCAGATAACAATTCAGATTGTGACGATACGAATAATACCGTCTACATGGGAGCACCAGAGCTATGTGATAATATAGATAACAATTGTAATAACCAAATTGATGAGGGGACAGATACGGATAATGATGGGGTTTGTAATGAAGATGATATTTGTCCGGGCGGAGATGACCTAGTAGATTTAAATAATAATGGCACACCAGATGCCTGCGAAAGTAATGTAACGATTCCAGACTGTCCAGCAAATATTAATGTGACTGCTTCTGCAGGTCAGTCAGCCGTTACGGTCAATTGGCAAGAACCAACGGCTACTACTACCTGTACAACAGGTGGCGGTGGTGGTACTGGTATTACTTGTGCAGGAGAAACAATTACGGGATATACTTATCTGGGGATGAATAATGGTAGTCATTACTATGTGTCTCAAAACTCAGCTACACCTGCAGATGCACAAAGCGCAGCAATTACGACCTTCGGAGGATACCTAGCATCTATTAATGATGCGGCAGAAAATGAATTTATTAGAGCAGGTGTAGAGGGATTAGGGTATGTATTGATTGGTTTAGAATATGACCATGCAACTTCGACTAGTTCGTGGGTGAGTGGAGATGCTTTTTCTTATACGAACTATGCTTCTATTTCAACAGACACCAATAGAAAATATGGAATTATGCGAACTTGGGTCGCTAGTGGTGGCGCATGGGAATTGGATTTTAATTTTGGTAAACCATACGTAGTAGAGGTACCATGTGGTGGAAGTAGTGGGCCGATTATTAAACAGATTGCAGGACTAAGTAATGGATCAAATTTCCCTGTTGGAACAACTACTGTTACTTATGAAGCTATAGATGCTTGTGATAATATAACTACTTGTTCTTTCGATGTAACCGTTACAGGTGGCTCTAGCACGATCAGCATGACCTGTCCATCTGATATAACATTGACAACAACAGCAGGGGCTACTAGTGCGGTAGCGACATGGGCAGACCCTGTACCAACTACGGATTGTACAACAGGTACGGCTACAGCAACATTGACGAGTAGTATACCGAGTGGTGGCAATTTTCCAATAGG
>CAKZUM010000406.1 GCA_937921525.1 uncultured Saprospiraceae bacterium | reverse complement strand
TCTAATTCCCACCAAAAATTCTTTTCAACAAGCCTCTTTTTTTCTTTTTCTTCTTTTTAGGTTTAGGCTTTCTCTTTTTTGTAGCTTTCCGCTCTTTAATTTTTTCTTTTATAGTAGAAGGGCTTTCATTAATTTTTATCTTATCTCCATTTTTATTTTTAAATATCCAATCAAACACATTCTCTATTGTTTCCTCTCCCTCTAGTAAAGGAAGGGCTTCATAAATTGGCATTTCAGCTAAGTAGGGTGGACAATCCATTTGCCATTGTATGGAGTCTGGAAGGGTTGGGAAGGTCGATTGATAAGATGCTTTAAAAGCAGGATGCTGATAAACTTTTGTCATAAATCTACCCCAAATTGGAAGTGCCGTATTAGCTCCTTGCCCAAGAGCAATCGTTCTGAATCGCACAGCAGGCGACTCTGCCCCTACCCACGCACCAGCTACTAAGTCAGGCGTATATCCAATAAACCAACCGTCAGAATGATTTTGAGTAGTACCTGTTTTACCAGCAATATCATTTTGTAAATCATATCTGAATCGAAGACGACGAGCCGTACCGCTATCCACTACCGACTGTAGCATTTTGGTCATCATCATCGCTTGTTCGGGTGTAAGTACTTGTTCTGCCATTCGCTCTTCTTGGTCAAAGTCGATCAAAACTTCCCCTTCTTGTGTTTCGATTCGTCTAATAAAAGAAAGTGCTTGACGCGTGCCTTGATTCGCAAAGGTGCTGTACACTTGAACCATGTCATATAAAGATACCTCTGCCGTACCTAAGGCAATAGAAGGAACATTTGGAATTGTTGAACTAACACCCATTTGCTGTGCTAGTGCCTTTACAGAATCTACGCTCACGCGCATCAGCATATCGACCGTGACGGCATTCACGGAATTACTCAAAGCACCTTCCATAGAATAGACGCCTTCGTATTTTCCATCTGAATTTTCAGGTGTCCAGTCATCATATTCGGTATAAGTGACTAGTCGATTATAATTATATTCACAAGGTGGAATAGCTTGCTTTAATGCAGTCGCATAAACCAACGGCTTAAAAGTAGAACCTGGTTGGCGTCTAGACTTTACATGATCGTACTGAAAATATTTATTATCAATACCCCCTATCCAAGCTTTGATTCGCCCGTCTCTTGGGTTTGTTGCCAAGAAACCTGTATTGAGTAGAGATTGATAATACTTGATAGAATCTACCACGCTCATTTCTTTCTCTTGGTCGCCATCCCAAGTAAAGATGGTCATTTTTTTAGGCTGCCTTAATACCTCGTCAATAATCCCTTTGGGTTTTCCTTGTTTTTTGAGTCGCTGATATAAAGGCGTTTGTTCTACTATTTTTTGAATTTCCTTATCACTCCCCCAAGGCTTCCCTTGTTTCCAATGACGAAAAAAGGTCGCCTGCAAATCGCTCATATGTTCCGCTACTGCTTCTTCTGCAAAGGCCTGTAATCGAGAATCAATAGTGGTATATATTTTTAACCCGTCTTTATATAAATTGTAGCTACTCCCGTCTGCCTTTTTATGATCTTTTAATAATTTATTTAATTCTAATCGTAAATGCTCTCTAAAATAAGTAGCCGTTCCTTCCGTATTCCCTTCTTTTTTATAGCTTAAATTAAGTGGTAATGCTTGAAGTGAATCAATAGGATTGCCCACTAAATAACCATAGCGATTCATTTGGTTCAAGACTACATTTCTTCTTTTTAGTGATCTTGCTGGATGGTTGATTGGATTGAAAATACTTGTACCTTTTAGCATACCTACTAGTACCGCTGCTTCTTCTGCTTTTACATTTTTAGGATTGGTATTAAAAAAACGTTTAGTAGCTACTTTTATACCAAAGGTATTGTCGCTAAAAGAGACGGTATTTAAATACATCGCCAATAACTCTTTTTTACTATAAATACGTTCTAGTCGTCTAGCTACAATCATTTCTCGCACCTTATTTACAGGCAAGGACAGCAACTGATAACGTTTTCTTGGGTATAGATTTTTAGCCAATTGCTGGCTCAAAGTACTACCTCCCCCCGAATCGTCATCTTGCAATAATATTGATTTGAATAATACCCGAAACCAACTCTTAAAATCGACTCCTCCATGTTCAAAGAACCTAGCATCTTCTGTGGCAACTAGTGCGTTCACCAAGACAGGGGAAATATCTTCAAGATTGGCATTGATTCTATTTTGAATATAATATTTACCTAGTAGTTGTTGATCTTCGGAATAGACTTCAGAAGCGATACTGTTCTCAATAGCTGCTAAATCATTGACACTAGGCAACTCATCAATAATTTCTAATCGGATAAGTCCATAAAAGGTAAGAATAAATAAAAAGCCAAATAAAAAAGCACTACCTCCTATCAGACTAGCCCAAGCGGTTTTAGGTCGAGCGGTTTTAGGTCGAGCGGTTTTAAATGCTAACCATTTATGATAGACTGGACGTAGACGGCCTTTTATTTTTTTTAAAAAAGAAGGACTGTTTTCTTTAGGATTGTCAGAAGCCATTTGTTTATTTCTTGCTGTTTGGAACGAGATAATTGTTATTGAAGTTGTTTAAAAATGTATTACTGCATTATTTGCAAGTCATTGATTCCTAGGATCTTCAGCTTTTTTGATTCCCGTAGCTAAGGCTACGAAAATCAAAAAGAGCCTGCCCGACTGCCGTCAGGCGGGCGGGCTTCGCCCTAGAAATCAAGCACTTACAACTAATATCAGACTACATTCTTAAACAACTTCATTATTTCATTCCTAGTGTGTATTATTGTTTTCTTAAACGTTTAGAGTAGAATCCTAGCGTGTAATGTCCGCATAAATTAGAAAAAATCATCCAAAATGCAATCAAAAGGTAAACTTTATTTACTACCTACCCCATTAGGAACAGAGGGATTAGCCGTGCTGCCTCAGTATGTATTGGATATTATCCATGGCTTGTCCATCTTTATTGCGGAAAAGGCTAAGACAGCTAGGCACTTCATCAAGGCTACTAAACATCCAAGTCCTATTCAAGAATTGACCTTTTTTGAACTGAATAAACGAATTGATCGCTCAGAGTGGCAACAATATTTAAAGGATGCGAACAATGGAAAGAATATAGGGTTACTATCAGAGGCAGGCTGCCCTGGCGTAGCAGACCCCGGTGCAGAGATTGTTAAATTAGCCCATCAAAAAGGGATAGAGGTTATTCCTTTAGTAGGGCCTTCTTCTATTTTATTAGCTTTGATGGGGTCTGGCATGAGTGGACAACAATTCGCATTTCATGGTTATTTAACGCCTAAAAAAGAATTGCTTCCTAAAGAATTAAAACGTTTAGAAATTACCGCAAAGAAGTATAAGCAAACTCAAATTTTTATAGAAACGCCTTATAGAAATACCCAAATTTTAGAGCAAGCTTTTAAACATTTGAATGGGCATACGCATTTCTGTATTGCAATGGACTTAACTTTATCTTCTCAATATATTGTTACGAAGCAAATTGCAGATTGGAAAAAAACTAAGCTTCCTGATGTGCATAAACGACCTGCTGTGTTTTTGATTTATTAATGTCTAAAAATAGTAAGAGGTGGGTTCAAACCAATTGATCCGATCACTTGTAGTGGTCCGATCAAGCTGCACGTTTCATCCGACCATTTACAGTAGAATGTCGTCAACTTAAGAAAAACTAGGTAGCTTATAAGACATAATTCAACGCTGAGCTACTTCGTAGCTACACGGATTTTTTTTGGATCTTTGTAGGTCGTGTATCTAGGCGTTGACTTTTTTTATTACTAATTGTGTCCTAATCCAATACGGAGCTACTTCGTAGCTATATGGATTTTTGTAGGTCGTGAAGGATGTTGACAGTTGAAAGCCACCATACAGTTACGTCAC
>CAKZUM010000405.1 GCA_937921525.1 uncultured Saprospiraceae bacterium | reverse complement strand
TTGCAAAGATGGACGAAGCAGATGATAAAGACGAAGACGATAAAGAAAAATCCTTGACCTTTGCTTGGGATCAGATGAAGGACAGAACTTCCCGTTTGACCATTCATTCTTCTAGACTAGGAGATGCCGTATTATCCAAAGATGGTGATAAGCTATACTACCTATCAAGATTTGAAAAAAAGATGAATCTTTGGAGTACAGATTTAAGAACGAAAGAGACCAAAATGGCTTTAAAATTAAATGCAGATTTTGGCTCGTTACAATGGGACAAGGAGCGAGAAAATTTATATTTATTAAGTGGTGGAAAGATTTCAAAAATAGACCCAGATAAAGGCGATAAAGAACCTGTCAAAATCAATAGTGAAATAGAATTTGATACGCAGGCAGAACGTACGGCTATCTTCGATCATGTATGGATTAGAACAAATGCTATTTTTTATCATCCTGATTTCCATGGGATTAACTGGGAACAGATGAAAACAGAATACAGTAAATATTTGCCGCATATCGGCAACTCCTTTGAAATGGGAGAAATGCTTTCTGAAATGCTGGGTGAGTTGAATGTTTCACATGCAGGAGCTAGAGGACGGGGTCATCAAATTGACAATCCCGATCAAACCGCATCCCTCGGTATTTTTATGAATTATAATCATACTGGAAATGGAATAATGATTGAAGAAATTCTACTTGGAGGGCCTTTAGATAAAGCTAATATCAAGGTGAATAAAGGAATGATTATTGAAAAGATTGACGGTGAGTTACTTGATAAAGATCAAGATGTAGCAAAGTACCTCAATCGAAAAGCTGGCAAATTCACTTTATTAGAGATAATTAATCCGACTAATAATAAAAGAGAAATGCTCACCGTAAAACCCATTACCTTGAGAGAAGAGTTTAGCCTACTCTACAAAAGATGGGTTAAAAAGAATGAAGAAGAGGTAAAAGAAAAAAGCAATGGTCAATTAGGATATGTGCATATTCCTGGCATGAGTGACGGCCCGTATAGAAGTATTTATCAAGATATGATGGGTAAATTTTTTGATTGTAAGGGAATGATTGTAGATACTCGCTTCAATGGCGGTGGCGATTTGGTAGCTGATCTAGCGACTTTTTTCACGGGTGTTCCTTTCATTAGCTATGAAACAGAAGCCAAAGTCGTTGGAGGTGAACCTACGTCTAGATGGACAAAATCTACCCTAGCTATTCTCAATGAGAGTATGTATTCGGATGGACATTGTTTTGCCTGTGGGTATACCGATTTAAAAATAGGGAAGACCGTAGGAATGCCTGTCCCAGGTACTTGTAGCTATGCGGGTTGGGAAGGTTTGCCAGATGGCTCTCGATGGGGTGTCGTCCCTGTAAGTGCCAAAGATATGAATGGCAACTGGATGGAAAACAATCAAACGGAGCCTACGATTAAAGTCAAAAATATGCCCGGAAAAATTGATAAAGGGATTGACCAGCAATTAGAAAGAGCGATTGAGGAAATGTTGAAAGATGTTGAGGAATGATGGAATCGACAGCCTTCTTGTTCCAAAATTTATGGGTTTTCGTTTCATCAACCAAGTCTAATTAGTAACGACGAAAAAATAACTTCTGCATTTGTGGCCGCCAAATATAAAACTATACTGCGATTGCCTGCGTGCCTTGGCAGGCAGCTTGGAAAGCCTCGTCGATGCTAGGCATCGTCTACGTTTTCCGCCTTGTCTAGCTTTATATTTGACTACCCAAAATCGGGAACTTATTTTTCGCTCGTTACTTACCTACAAGGACAATTAATTAAATAACTATCAATGGTATTACAATTTTCAGCTACTTTTAAAAAATCGTTAGGTACACCATTATTTCCTTCTATGCAAAACGCATCTTCTACATTACAATCCCAATTGCCCTTATTATCGACAATCCCAGAAACTTTTAACACTAATAAATCTAGACCAACTGAATTGCCAATAACTTTTCCTTGATTGATAAAATCACCATTTTTAATATGAATCTTTGCTTCTAATAAGGAAAATACCTTTGTAGTGTAAGTACCAGTATTACCCGTATATTCGAGATTACCATTGTCTATAGTTAAACAAGTATTTTTTAATACCTCTAAATTATATTCTGATTGATAATTACCACTAAGCACATTAATACAAGTGTTATCATAATGTACCGTTGATCCACTTCGATTTGTATAACCATTTCCAATGGATAATTCAGAATCTTTTAGCATTATTTTAGAACTAGCTGTTTGAATATTTAAACTCTTCTGTAAAGTGATTTTCGCATTGTTTCCAACAAGTACTCCTCCATTAATCTCTAGATTTTTTTTATTTATTGTCAAACTTCCATTATCAATATACAAATAGCTTCCTGCATTTACCTTAATAAATTTATTGTAGGTAACTGCATGTTGTATTTTTACAGAGTGTGCAGCCCCTTCTAGTGTAGTAGGAGGAATTTGATTGTTTTTCCAAGTACTTGCTTTGTTCCAAGCTCCATCTCTTATTGTACTATACTGAACACATGGCCCACAATAGGCACCATCGTTTAAATAGTTATCTGGATAACTAGTGGATACAGTCTCTTCACTATTAACTCCTGGATTATTACAAACCATTGTGTATTCATAATACTTGGGACATTCTACACATTGTGAAAGACTAGGGATGCAGTTGTCGGTATCATTTGGGTCAAATAACGCGTGGTCCATAGGGTAGTTTCCGAAATATCCATCAAAGTCTTCGTCTACTGCAATACAATTATTATTGCCAGGCTCTGGGTTACAAGCATCGGTATCGTCTGGATCCGTATCACTTAAGAAGCCATCTCCATCCTGATCTGTAGCACAGATACTTGGGTTTGGCACACATTCGTAAGCATCGTTTGAATCAAACAGTTCATGACTTGGTGGATAATTTGCAAAATAGCCATCGGCATCCCTATCTTCTCCAATACAAACAACTGAAACAATAGGCACACAAGCATTTGCATCGTTTATATCAAAATAAGGATCAGAAGAAGGTGCATTTTCAAAATAGCCATCTTCATCTGCATCTAAAGGAGAACACGCATAAATAGTATTATCGGGTACACATGGGGCATTATCATTACTATCATATTGACTATGATTTACAGGATAATTTGTAAAGTATCCGTCGCTATCAACATCTTCACCCAAGCAATTTGTTCCAACTTCTGGTACACAACTATTCGTATCGTCAGGATCATAGTTGGCATGACTACTCTCAGCATTGCCATAGTATCCATCGCCATCGCCATCTATAGGACCACAAACAAAAACAGTACTACTAGGAATACATGGGGCACTGTCATCACTATCAAATAATTCATCCGTACTTGGGTAATTGCCGTAGGTACCATCGCCATCATTATCTATCCCTGTACATATTGTACTTACAACTGGAATACAGGAGTTCGTATCATCTGTGTCGTATGGCGTGCTATTAGAAAAATAACCATCGCCATCATTATCTATAGGGTTTGGAGCAACAAATTCAACACAACTATTAAGGGTAAATGCCAATACCATCCCACCATTACAAACTATACTAGGATCACCTTGCGATTGGATGCTTAAATTTGATAGTTCGTTTATATAATTTGGTCCATTTCTAAATTGAGCAGTAGCACTAATTCCATCTCCTTCATTATAACTTTTGAAATCACCAGTACTATTATTAACTATCTCTTCCTCTATAATAGTAAAACCAGCTATTGCTTTAAAACCAGCTCCTTCTAAACCATTGAAACCAAGTATTAATAGCCCATCTTCTTGTTGATTTGCATTTAAACCAGTTGTATTATCTGTAATTGTTTTAGTATAATTCCCATTGACCCTATTGGTTAAATCCGAATCAGAACCAACGCTGGTCATAGCTACACCTCTTGTCGATTGATCTACATTTTCAAAAACAAAAGCCATTAAAACTGCTTCGTCCGCATTGTATTTAGGAGTCGTAACACCTGGTAAAGTAATGTTAATCGTTCCTTCTGTTAGTCCACCTAATAAAGCATCAATCTCTGCTTCATTTAAAGTAATGATATAACTTTCTCTTGATAAATAGCCTTTTATTTGAGAACCATTATTAGCTACAATATCTTCCAATCTAAAGGAGGCTATACCTGGCGCACCTAATTTATTTTTTTGCAAAATATTCCCACCTTCACCAGTAAACTTAGCTTCTATTTGAGGTTCGGTAGAAAATGCATAATTATCTCCTAAATAGGTACCATTACTATTGGAAGGGGTGCAATATATTGGATCATTACAATGTTCTCTTTCGAAATTGGCTAGAAGAAGTAAACTTCTGTTTTTTCCTTTTGGAATAGTAAAGTTAACGATGGCAGGCTTACCTGTATCGGCTGCGCCCTTAGCTGCCCTACTGACACTATTTAGTAATTGAACGGCTTCATTACAAGAACTTGTTGGTGTCATTTCTTGACAAGGGCCACATTCGTTGCCCAAGGCTGCTTGCGCTTGCCAATCTTCTATTCGAATATTAAGCGTTCTCGGAATTGAACTATTTATTCTATCACATATAAAGACGTAGCCATCTCCATCCTCATCTGGGCAACTACAAATAGCGGAAGTCCCATTAGGTTCGCATGAATTTTGATCATTTGAATCATATTTTACGTGGTTTACAGGATAGTTATAATACAATCCATCTCCATCTGTATCTATACTAATGCAAGTACCATTGTCTTGATGTGGATCGCAGGGACTTAAAGGATCAGAGTCTATTCCAGAGTGATAGATACCATCATTACCAGTCTCCATTTGATCACTTATTCCATCTCCATCAGAATCACTATTTGGATCATACGGATTAGCATCATTTCCATCAGCTACCCCATCATTATCATCATCATTATCTGAACTATTCAATCTCCCATCTCCATCATAATCACAGAAACTTTGTGTTTTATCTCTTATGCAATCTTCGCGATTTTCCTGACTTACAGTTGCTGCAGTAGTAACAACGAAATTTGATTGTTGTATTTCGTTATCAGGGTGTACATATACGGTATTATATAAAAGAATGGAACGATCATTATTAGGGCCTTGAAAAATTACGGTACCATCCAAATTAAAATCTCTTTCAGAGTAACCATGGTTAATAAAATTACTGAGATTATTTGTGTTTATACTATCTGAAATGACTTGTAGAAATATATAGAATATATCATTGTTAGGCCCTTGGAAAATAGTCTTATTATCTCCATTTAGGTCTCCACTCCAAGCTGCTAGTTTATCCCCACCACTATCATCTAATTCGACTCTTGGATGATTCCCGCTTACTGGTAAATAAGGATTATTAAAATCTAGGTAAGGAGTATTGTTTGCAGAAAAAACATAAGGAAAAGTAGTTTCTAATGTTAAATGATTTCTATGTCTTATTCGCACATAGTACTCCCCTTGTGGGAAATTATAGAATTTAATAATCGGACTACCTGTATTTGTTACGATTTCTCCATTTCTTTGAAGTAGAGCGGAACAAGTAGCTACTACTTGTTCTGAATTATTAGCGTCTTTTAATTCAATAAAAACCCAATCAACAATAGCAGTAGGCCCCGTTTGATCTAATAATTCTTGACTAACCATTTCTCCTCCCCCAGCACCTATATGTGTAAAGCCGTCCATGTCCGTATAGGGTTCTGTTAGTGGAAGCAAACCATTCTCTCTAAGATTATCTCGCATCAATTCAGTTCTACCATTAGTTATCAAAGCTCCTTGTAAATAAACTTTCGCTCGAAGAGTTACTCCTTCACAATTGACCACTTGGCTATAAACAGTATGATTGCCGCATACGTCCTCTGCAAACCAAACCCGAACAGTTTGTTGAGTTGCCCCTGAAAGTACTTCTTCCTCTCCATATTGAATGCTTACATTTCGATCACAATTATCAATGGCAATAATATCTTTTCCTAGCTCTAAACTGTCTGTACCAAATTGACAAATTTTTGTGCCATCTAAAGGAATACTTCCTTCGATAATCATATAAGAAATAGTTTCCGCGGCATGGTTATTATCCTCAAAATTCCATTCTTGCAATCGTAAGTCGAAACTACCTGCTTGCTGAATATTTACCCTAGAAAGAACGGGTGTTATCTCATTATCAGAAACTACTTGTGTAATAATGACAGGATTATAATACTGATTATTCGTCCTTATTCTTGTCCATTGATGATCTATATCAGCAGTACCTATTTCTCCAATAATTTCTCCTTTATCATTCGTTATATTACCTACCTGTTCGATAGCGAGATAGGCAGCATCTTCCTCTATATGATTAACTTCAACGTCTTGAGAGGTTTCTTCTTCTATTTTTATTTTAGCAGAACCAATACCAATATCTTTTGTAGTAAGAACTCCTGGATCTACTTCTTTGGTACTTTGTAAATTAGTAAATAAAGCAGGTGTTGTAGCAAAAGCATTATCGAAAATGATCGTAGACCAAGCATCTGTAATGTCTAATGTTTTAGCTTCCATCTGGAAGTCCTTTGTCTGTACACCTGACTCAATGGCGATCCATGCAATTTTTTCTCTTAGATGTGGAGTCGTAGCGTTCTCTTCTTGCTGCACTTTTAATTCAAATTGATTACTAGAAACGTTTCTAACTCTAGAAATAATAGGGAGGGAATCTTTATTAGATACTACTTGTGTAAATATTAGTGGGCTTGTATCAAACTGAATAGGAAAGGAAACCATTTTCCATTGTTCATATACATTCTCTGCAACTCCTGCCACTAGTTTTTGACCACTAGGTAAGGTGTATATTCTAAAAATATCAGGAGCTGTATTATCTTGTACTGAAATAACTTGTTTATCCATAGTCATATTACCACAGATGTCTGTAGCCGTCCAAGAACGTGTAATCGTATAGCTATTTAAAGAACAGCCACTTAGTCCTTTTGTATTTACTTCCTCTTTATCAATATTGATAGAAGGGCAATTATCAATTGCTTTAATGAATGGAGGTAATGGAATATCCTCATCACAACTTATGGTGATATCTGCTGGTATGTTTTCTAGAATAGGATCTGTTGTGTCTGTAAGATGTAAAGTAACAAAGGCGGTTGCACAACAAGTGTTACTAAGATCACAAGCTGTATAACTAAATTGATCAATACCACAGTAGGTAGAATCATCCACTATATATTCAAAAGAGCCATTAGCGTCCATCGTCACGACCCCTTTGGTAGTTGTTGCAGCAATGGAAAAGATGACATTTCTATTTCGTATAAAATCATTTCCTACTACACTATTGGTATAAATTTGCGCTGGACAAATGTTCGCAAAATCATCATTTTGTAATAAAGTAGAAGAACTAGTTTCGTCAATAGTAATAATCTGATTAGATGAGGTACAGGACTCTCCACAATACCGAGCAACTACATTGTAGTTTCCAGGAGGCAATCCATCGAAATAGAATTTATTTTCTAAAGACCAAGTGTTACCACCATCTAAGCTCAACTCAATACAAGCATCTGCTTGTTTTATGATGTCTGCCCTAATATTCCCATCATTGCTACCACAATCATTAGGATTGTTTACTGCAACGTCTACTATCTGAATCGCAGGTCGAATTTGGAAATCAAAAGTATCTCTAACCTCATATCCTAATCCTGAGGTAGCAGTAAAATAGACGGAAGGGAAAATAGCTGCTGTTCCAGAAGGAGGATCAAATTCAATCGTATGTGGTCCGATTCCAGTAGCAGTAGCTATGGATGCATAGGGGCCAAAATTCCAATCGTAAGTAAAATTAGGGGAGATTCGTTCGACTTCAAAAATATAACTACTACCCCCACATAACCATCTAGGAGTTGGTACAAATACTGTAGGCCAATCGTCATCACAAGCATCATCTTGATAGTCAATGTATCCATTACCATCGTCATCAATACCATTATCACATTCTTCTACACATATTGATGTTGTTAAAGTAATCTGATTTGTATGATTAGCAATACATCCAGAAATACTGTTTCTAACTTGTATTGTATAAACATTTGCAACTAGATCAGAAAAAATATTATTGCTATCAAAACTAAGCCCACCATCAATGCTATATTCCAAATTAGGCCCTAAAGCAGTAATAGTAATCTGTCCATCATTCAAGTAAGGACAGTTATCTGGATTTATTGGATCAACATTTATAATTGTCGGTTGACCACAATCCCCATCTAAACAATCTATGGCACCATCGCCGTCGTCGTCGTGGCCATTATCACAAATTTCTACACAGATAGGATCCCTTAAGCTGATAGTTGTATTATGTATAGCGGTGCAACCTGTAACAGCATTTCTTACTTGAACAGTATAGTCTCCTTCTCTTAAATTGGTAAAAAATCTAGCCGTTTGTAATGGTCCATTATTGATACTATATTCTAAATTAGGCCCAGCAGCAATGATGGTAATCATTCCATTATCTAGCGTAGGGCAGTTATTTGGATTTTGTTCATCGATATCTACTATTATAGGCTTACCACAGACATCATCATCACAATCAATTAAGGTATTGCCGTTATTATCTATTCCATCTGTACAATCTTCATCACAGCTTGAATCACTAAGTACGACACCGTCTGTAAGAATACAACCTGTTACACTGTTTTGTACTCGAATGGTATAAGTACGCGCTTCTAAATTTTCAAAATAATTACTGTTTTGATAATCTAAACCATTATTGATACTATAGATTAAATCACTGCCAGTGGCTGATATTGTGATAGTACCATTATTCTGGTCAGGACAATTATTCGGATTCGTAGGAGTGATTGAAGTGATGACTGGTTTGCCACAATCACCATCATTACAATCTGTTAGACCATCTCCATCATCATCGTGATTATTATCACAAATTTCTACACAGATAGGAGCAGTAAGAATGACAGGGTTCTCCGAATAAGCTAGTGTACATTCGGAACTTTGATTGCCAATGACAATATTATAAGAGCCACTTTCTAGCCCTGTAAAAGTAGGATCAGTTTGGAATGTCACCCCATTATCTATACTATATAATCCAAGTTCCCCTGTAGCTGTAATGATAATGGTACCATCATTTAGATCAGGACAGTTAGCTGGATTGGTGCTGGCTACACTAGTGATTCTATTATCGAAACAGTCATCATCTTCACAATCAATTAAGTTATCCCTATCATTATCTATTCCATCATCACAAATTTCTATACAGTTGATTCCCTTTATATTAAAACAACAAGGTTCTGAGTTTCCACATTCATTTTCAGCAGTCCTACAAACTTGATAAATTTGATTATCTACTGGAAAATTAAAGCCAGCCATAGCCGTTCCTTGTCCGCTAATTACCGCACCCCCGCCATCAATTGTCCATGCATAACTATCGGCATTAGTACTAGCTGCTATCTCTATTGTTTCTCCCGCACATAAGGTAATAGGATCAGTATAATAAATAGTAATCTGTACCTGATCTATTTGCACTATTTCTACTTCTGAAGATCTACCACCACCCGTTACGGACATTTGTAGTCGAAGTCCTAAATTAGAAATATTGGTGTAATTCCAGTTATACCCCCATAAATTTGTTGCTCCCCCGTAGGTACTGACCTGCTCCGTAGTACTCCAATTTTGATTGGTTTTAGCTAAATTGCTTCCAACAGAATTGTTTCCATTGGTTAACTGTACCGTATAATCTTGAACTGATTTTTTTGAACTGATCCCCCATTCCGATTTTCTCAAGTTTACTTCTATCCCATGAATAATAGCACCAGCTGGTATATTCCAATTCTGTCCGGTTATATCTAAAGGGAAAGAAGGAGAGTTGTCTGGCGATAAAAAATTACTCGTATAAACATTATTGTCGGTAGCTGTATTTCCTGTTGTCCAATTAGAACCCATTTCAAACCCTCCTGCTACTGTTGTATCTTTTACTACCAAACTATGTGGTGCTAATAAACTACAGCTTGTGCTTGGTACATCATTGACGGTTATAATTACTTGATCCGTATCCGTACATCCATTGCTATCCGTCACGGTTACGGTGTAAGTAGTCCTTGTAGCAGGATTAGCAAAAGGATTGTTGATAGTCGAAGTACTTAGGGTGCTGGTGTTATTCCAAGCATAGCTATATCCACCGCTACCTCCCGTACTGCTTGCATCTAAACTAATCCCACTCCCCGAGCAGACCGTATTATCCGATCCTGCATCGGCTGTAGGAGGGGCTGTAATAGCCAAAGTAACGCTTGCAGTTGCATAACAACCCTCCGTAGTTTCCACTCTGGCATATATTGTCGTTCCATTATTAGCTGCGTAAGGACTAGTAAGGGGATTGCTTCCATTTTGAGCATTAGAAGCACTTGTATGATAGCTAACTGCCATACCTGTCTGTCCTCCTAACACAGTATTATTACCATCTGACAAATTAAAACTAGCCGCACTAACTCCTTCCCCACAAGCAATAATAGTAGTGGGCGAAGCAGAAGGGGAAGCATGAACGACTACATTAACGATACAAGAATTAGAATTAGCACCATCGGAAATATTTACAGTATATACGCCTCCCATAGCAGCAGTCACATTATTACTAATCGTAGGGCTGGCAGCATTACTAGAAAAACCACTGGGCCCTGACCAAGACCAAGAAGTAGCTTCGCCTCCTATTTCAGAAAGGCTAATACTCCCTCCTTCACAGATAGCTCCTGAATAAGAAGCTGCACAAGTAGGGCCACAATCTGTCTTATTTAAAGTAACTGTTCGATCTGTATAACAGCCGTTGCTACTAAAAATTCGGATACTATAATCTCTTGAACTTGTTGGATTGGTCAGTCCACTAGCAATCACACCTCCTGAAGGTATAGAAGAAGCGGAAGAATATGTTGCCCCTCCTGAATAACTGCTACCTATTACGTAGTGGTATTTCTCTGTGGTGTATCCAGACAAAGTAATTCTTCCATCACTATTAGCAACAACACCTGTACAAGTCGGATCAGTCGCTGTTGCCCTTGTTGTAGGATTTTGGTTGACCGTTACCGCTACATCGCAGGTATTGGTGTCCCCAGCAGCATCAGATACAGTAAGTGTGTAAGTACCAGACATGGCAGAAGTAGAGTTACTACTTATTGTTGGATTTTTGGAATTACTAGAAAAGCCATTAGGTCCAGACCAAAACCATGACGTAGCATTCCCGCCTATTTCATTCAGAGAAATTGTACCACCTTCACAGTCTGCCCCTGTCGAGGTGGGTCTACAAACGGGACCACAATTAATGTTGACGGTAATATCATCAGTATCTATACAAGAAGAATTTCGAGAAGCGGTATATCGAAAAATATACGTTCCCTCTACTATGTTACTTACAGAGGTAGTGGAATTACTAGGATTAGTAATTATAGGCGTATTGGGTCCTGAAACTAGTGACCAAGAGACTGTTGCTCCAAATATACTACTTACATCATTCCCTCGTAAAAAAATAGTTGAAACATTACATCGGGAAATATCTGCTCCAGCATCTGCACCGAAATAGTTAATGGTCATTTCATCGGTCTTCGTAGGACAAAAAGAGGAAATAGCTTGAGTTACCCAAGTTAAAGTTGCCTCACCTGCACCACTCATTAAAACAGTAGAATTAGGATTCGACGGATCTGTTATAGCTGCCTCTACGCTACCCGTAAGCTTAGTTACAATCCAAGTTCCTCGTTTACCTGCTGGTAAATCCAAGGCATTTAATGTGGTTAATCCCGATCCTCCACAAAGATTCTGGTTAAGTCCTGCATTAGCTGTTGGCGCACCTTGGCCTATTTCAATTTCTATGGCATCTAGCAAACGATCACAGCCCGCACCTATGGAAGATTCCCATGCCAAGACATATTTACCATATTGACTGAAAGTAACACTAGATTTAGGCGAATAAATATTACTGAAAGACGGAATATCTGGTCCTGCTAAAAATATCCACTTACCTACGGAAGGACTAGTTATATTATTAGCATTCAAAATACTTGTGTGGGGAACACTTACATCGCATAATTTTAGACTTTCACCTGCATCAGGAATGACTGATTCACCTACTACAATGCTTGCAAAATCTTCTGAAGGAACAGCACAATAACTCGTAGAAACGGTCCATTTTATTTTATATACGCCCCCCCTGTCAAGATTACTTATAGTCGTATTCGGATTGCTAGGACTACTAAATCTAGCATTTGCCCCAGATGGTTGGGAGACAATAGACCAGCGACCTATACCATTAATAATGGAGGCTGCCGATAGGCTATAGCTAGTCGCACTACCCAAGCACACCACTTCGTCTTGTATATCTGCCAAGCTAGGTCCTTGACTAGAATTGGTTGTAAAACTTACATTGGAAACATCAGAACCACAACCATTTGCAGAAGTAAAAGAATAAGTATAGTTGGTATTGGGCCTTAAGCCCGTAACGATTAAAGTATCCTTCCCATTAGAACCACTGGTTGTTAGTATCTCTGAAGTAATAGATGGGCTTACCTGTCGCCAACTTCCATGCAATGCCCAATCATACGTTCCTATTAAAACAACGGGTCCACCCGAACAAGCAAGGCTTTGATCTAAGATAGCCGTATTCGTGGCTGCATTTGTGCTAGGTACCAAGACTTTTACATCATCAAAAGCAGGCTCACATTCCGACATGGAAAGATTTCTGAAATACCGAAATTCATAAGTTCCTGGTAACAAATTAGAGAGATAAGGATTAAATTCATATTGACTGGTCTCCGTCAAAGGAGAAGGACCAGGGCCAGATAGCATCGTCCATTTGCCAATATGTATTCCACCGTAGCTCAAGCCTACACCTGCTAGAGTGGTTTCATGCACTCCACAATTAAGTACTATATCTGTTCCAGCGGTAGCTTGGAAGTTCCCCATAGTTGAAATCTCGTTCTGGGCACGATAGGTATACAAACCGCATTGATCTTTTACCGTTGTGGTAATATCATAAAATCCTACGGGGGCATTTTGAGGACTAAACCTAATCTCTAAATCCGCTATATCATTAAAATAGATGGATTCCCTAAAATCCTCTCCATCAAGATAGTCTTCTATAGAGATATTAAAAGTGTAAGGTATGCCAACGGAAATCTCCCCACTACCTAAAATATTACTTCGCATCCAACCGTTCTTGTCACTTTTCCAATCAGGTCTTATTGGTTGAATAAAAGTGCCGTCGGCATTTATGGCAGCTAGTGGTGCTTGATGGATTAATATAGTAAGCTCTATGCTATCTTGGGCGTAAAAAGAATTAAGGGGGTAATTGGTTGCTTTGAATAAAGTATATTCATTAGGAACATATCCAGTCCCCATTGTACATCCAAATGAAGGAACACTAATAACATCGAGTACGGGAAGTTCTGTATGTACTACGGTATCTCTATCTAAACAGCCATTGCCATAGGTCAACCAAATAAATTCATACGGCCCTTCTCCTGTGGTAATACCCGTAACGGTGGTGTTGGGATTGTTTTTATTATTGATAGTAACAGGCGCTCCGTTTATCTGTGTCCACTCTCCTGTTTGTCCTGCTGTCAAGGAAGATCCTTCTAGCTGTAAAGAGCTTGGAAATGCTCCACAATATTCTCTGTCCTCTCCTGCAAAGGCATCCACAGCCGTGCAAGTACCACTACAGTTGAAAAAGGTAACTGGTACTTGTGCAGAACCAGAACGACAACCACCTGACACGGTCCACGTGAAGATATAATCGCCGGGCGTACTGGTGCTAACCCTAGTACGAGCGCTAGTCGTTCCACTGCTAAAACTAACCGTTCCTGGTCCTGTATAAGTCCATTGTCCAGACCCATTTAAGCTACAAGCTGCGAATAATTCCGTTGCCCCACATACTCTATCAGGTACGGCATTAGCATATAAAGCATCAAGTGCATAGTTATAAGTTACGGTATGATAAATCCTTTTGGTACAACCATTTTCGTTTTCTATTGAATAATAAAGAGTAGAAGTATATCCATTATTCCCATAGCAATCTAATGTACTAGGTGTAGGTGTAAATAAATAAGTGTTGGCATCTAATCTTGTTGTCTCACCCTGAATTCCTGAATTCACATATAATGTGGTATTCTCTGAACTTAATATGGGGTTTATCTCTATTTCAAAAGGCGTTCCCGTGTAGCAACCTAAATCTTGAGCATAAATGACAGGTTCTGTTGGTTCTACCCCAACTGTATAGGTTACATAATCAATCGCTATGACCCCATCACTACACTCCACTTCTAATGAAAAGGTATAGGCACCAGGGATTACTGTTCCACTTACGGAGGAACTAAGGTAAGTAGGGGTATTGATCGTCACATTTGCGCCACTTGGTTGTGTCACCAGTCGCCATCGGGTAGTCCCCGATACGGAATTGATAGAAGATTGATTTCCTTTTAATTGGAAAACATTTAAAATTGGTGCAAAATTATCACTATTAGGGCAGACTGTCGCATCTACACCAGCATTGACGGAACAGGTTTGGGCTATGCTATTATTAGAAAAAATAAATAGTAAAAGGAATACCAGTAGTATTTTGGAGAGGGGATAATATAGACCTCGATCTCTGGATAGACCATAACATAAAAGAATGTTGAATAGTTTAGTCATTATCTTTTTAACTATTTGGGTTTTTAATAGAGTGATTATTCTGCTAACGAAATAAAAAAGTTATTAGAAAATTCGAAATACCTACGCCTTCCGATGAGACTGCATAGCCATCAGACGAGGTAATAAAAGAATCAATTTATAGAGAGAAATAAGATTTAATATAACGGGAGAAAAATTTCTATTTAAAGGGAAAAATAGATTTAAGTTAACGGGAGAAAAAATACTATTTAAAGGGAAAAATAGATTTAAGTTAACGGGAGAAAAAATACTATTTAAAGGGAAAAATAGATTTAAGTTAACGGGAGAAAAAATACTATTTAAAGGGAAAAATAGATTTAATATAACGGGAGAAAAA
>CAKZUM010000404.1 GCA_937921525.1 uncultured Saprospiraceae bacterium | reverse complement strand
AAGGCATAGCCGTTGCGCCAGCGTTAAAATTGTTTATCTGTTATAATACTCGTATGTGGGGTGAATACTTTGTATTTTTGCAAACTTAACAATAAACACTCAACGGCTCAAATTGAAAAGCCAAGCGCCATGCCATGAAAGGAGAAATTTTAGGAGAAAAATTAAGTAAACAGACCGTAAATATTATTCGAACTACTCAAAGGAATAATATCGAGCTGACTGCTATTGCAGATGGAAAGGCCAACGTATTACTCAGTTTGAATGCGATAATGTTGACCTTTTTAATCCCTTCCATAGGAGCTAACATGGATGAGATTATTCAAGAATATTTGTATGTGCCACTATCTATTTTAGCAGTTACCTGTTTTATAACGATTTATATATCTACGCTTGTGTTAAGACCTTCTAAATTTGAAGATTTTATAGAAGGGTTGGACCCAGAAATGAAATTTAGTCCTTTCTTTTTTGGGAATTTTTTTGATATGGAACCAGAGGAATTTTTTCGTTACTTGAAAGAATCGTCTTCTAATACAGAGCTAGTAAAGGCGCATTTAGCGCAGGATTTATATTATGTAGGTAAACGATTAGGGAAGAAAATGACTTGGATAAGACAAGCCTTTGATATATTTTTGATTGGTATATTCTTAACACTAATTTCTACAGGAATCGTACTTTTCTTCTTTTAGTAGGAGAGGAACTTCTGGTTTACGAACTAAATATCTTCAATAACAGCCGATAAGCCTTTATCTGTTAAAGCTTCTTTCTTAGGTCTTAATTCTTGCTTTGGGGCCGTCTTAACAGTTGCTTTTCCTTTAAAATGAATTAGCATAGCCAATTGCTCTGCTTGTTGACTAGAATGCTGTAATACGTCTACAAAACATTTAATCACCCAATCAAAAGTATTGACTTCATCATTGTACACTACTAGTTGAGATACATTACCTGTGGTCGTATCTTCTATTTCCTCTTCTACTAATACTTCTTCTAATTCCTCAAATGGATCGTAAGCCGACATTATTCTAATATTTAATTTTACAAAAGAATACCAAAGTTGAATAACCGCCAATAGGGTACTCTTTTTCTAAACAAGCCCAAAAGGTAAAGGTTTATAAACTCAATAGTTAAAATTTAACTCTTGAGTCTATAAATCCTTATTATTTAACGTCAATTAAACTAAAATTAGTTCAATTTAGCTAAAGTTTCTTTTACTGCTTCAAAGTTCGGCAAATCTCCTGCACTTTCCAAAACTTCCGCATATCGAATGATACCTTTTTTATCAACAACAAATGCTGATCGTCTAGAAACGCCTCTCATTCCCAATACAAAGTCTTCATAGATAGAGTCGTAGTCCTTAGAAACTGTTTTATTAAAATCAGATAATAAAGGGAAATTTAATTTCTGTTCTTCCTTAAATTTTCCTAATGAAAACAGCGAATCCACAGAAATGGCTACTACTTTAGTATTTAATTGATCGTAATCTGCAATATTATCCCGCATATCGCATAATTCCTTAGTGCAAACACCCGTAAATGCTAATGGAAAGAATAAAACGACTAGATTCTCCCCTTTAAAATCTTCCAAGGATACTTCTTCTTTTTCAGAAGAGAATAATTTAAAATTTGGAGCTTTATCTCCTACATTAAGTGCCATATAATTATTTTTTTAAATATTAAGTAACGACAAAACAATAACTTGAACATCTAGGACGGAATCTTTTGACCTCATTTTCTCCTAAAAAATACTTCCGTAGCTAGGCTATGCAAGGATTTTTTAAGAAAAACTGAGAACAAAATCTTCCCGTCCAGATGACCAACTTATTATTTCGTCGTTACCAATAGACCTGTTATTTGTGAACAAGTCTAATACTTTTCAAAAGCGATTTCAATCACAAAAGTACAATATCGTCAATATCTTTCAAATAAAGTTTTACTTAGATCGTCAAGTGCTATAAAACTGGTTCTTTACTGAAACGCCAAGAACACAGAAAAAAGATACTGTTACAGGCTACTTAATAGTACCTAAATACTAAATTTGTTGTTTTGATAGCCGATATAATCGGTATAGACCAATTCAACTTCATGCTTCCAAAGAGAAAAGCCTATCTACAAATGCACTTAGCTGTACTTATATATGGTTTTACAGCTATTCTAGGAGATTTGATTCAATTACCAGCTACAGTTTTGGTGTGGTGGCGCGTTTTAATTACGAGTATTAGCCTGTTTTTTTTAATCAGATTTGGTAGAGATTTAATGCAAATTCCTAGAAAAAGAATCCTACAATATATGGGAATAGGCATAGTCATAGGTTTGCACTGGATCACCTTTTTTGGATCTATTAAATATGCGAATGCCTCTGTGGCAATGGTTTGTTTTGCCACCACTGCTTTTTGTACCTCTATATTAGAGCCTCTGTTGACAAATAGAAGCTTTGAACGCATAGAACTGATGGCAGGGATCATGGTCATACCGGGTATTGCCTTAGTGGTGCAAAGCGTTCCCCAAGGAATGCAATTTGGCGTACTTTTGGGCTTATTATCTGCTATGCTAGCTGCCTTATTCGCCATCTTTAACAAGCAACTAATCAATGATGCTGATCCAAAATGTATTACGTTTTTAGAGTTGGCTAGTAGCTGCTTATTTATCAGTTGTCTATTGCCCCTATTTTTTTATTATAATCCAGAAAGTTCGTTTTGGCCTAGCTCTATGGATTGGGTCTATTTATTGATCTTAGCCTTGGTGTGTACCACTTTCGCTTTTATTTTAAATTTAAAAGCATTAACACATTTAACCGCATTTACTACTAACTTAATTGCTAATTTAGAAGTGGTCTATGCGATCATATTAGCGATTGTATTACTTCAAGAAAACAAAGAGTTGTCGCCATCGTTTTAT
>CAKZUM010000403.1 GCA_937921525.1 uncultured Saprospiraceae bacterium | reverse complement strand
CTTATACCAAGATCCTTATCAATACTTTGGCATGTTGGGGGCTGAGATGCATCGAGCCATTCGCTTAGTTGTTGATTCTGGTATTCATTCAAAGGGTTGGACAAGAGAAAAGGCCATTCAATATTCCTTAGACAATGAAGCAGAATCAGAAGCTAGTATAATATCAGAAATTGAACGATATATGGCGATGCCTGGTCAAGCATTGTCTTATAAGGTGGGACAGTTAAAAATTCTTTCGCTTCGGGCTATGGCTGAGGAAAAATTAGGGGATGACTTTGATATTAAAAAATTCCATAATATTGTTTTGGAGGATGGATGCGTGCCTTTGAAGATATTGGAGGAGAAGGTGGTCGCTTGGGTGGAGGGAGAGCAATAGTGAGGTGAAAGTGAGCGACACTTTAAAAGTGTCGCTCACTTTTACCCACTTCAAAAAGGAAAGTACTATTACTTCCGCTTCGCCGAAATACCCATTTTCATAGAGGCATTCGCACTCATACTACCCAAAGGGCCTCCTGTCAATGTCATTTTTCCCTTTAGGTTAGGCGTTACATCTGAAGAAATTGCCCAGCCCGTCTTTTCGTCTACGATGATCGTACCAGTAATAGGGCCTTCCATATCATAGCTAATTTGCATACCTTGAAATTCTAATGCGCCCTCCCCTGCTATCGTTTTAGCCGTACCACCAACGGTGATAATTGCTTGGCCATCTTTTCTTTCTGTCAATGTAAAAGTTTGGTCAAGGCTCATATTCACCATGCCCATTACTTCCGAATTTTCGCTCCAAGTACTTCCTACTTTAGGGCTTCCTTTTATGATACCAGAAAGGTTTTTTAAGGTATTGGTGATACCTGCTGTTCCAAACTGAGAGACCAATTGTTCTGCCCCCTGCTTATTCAAACTCTTTGAAATATCCCCGATAATTTCTTTGACGCCTTCCGTCTTTTCAATTTTTCCATTTTTATCGTAAGAAATTTGAAAACGCTTACCAACCGTTTCCCCAAGTGACTTTAAAGGCGAATTTTTACTACCCTCTTTATCGGCAGAGTCATAGTTCACATCCCCGACCATAGGTACTTTTTGTTGAAAAGAAACTCTTTCAATCGTAACATCTGTCTTGAAATCTCCTGAGGGCGATACCTCCATAACTTTAAAGGCATATTCTGTATCTTGTCGACCAGTAGTAGACATATCTTGTCCCATTACACTAATATCCATATTGGTATGTTGGGTTACTGTGTACCCAAAGTTGTCGCCTTTTGCCACATTCATAGTAGAAGACAAAGGTTTAGTGGCATTACAAGCAACCAGCAGGTATAGACTACATGCGTAAAAAGACAATCTAAATAAAGAATCCATATTTTAATTATTAGGTTTTAGTTTAGTAACGATAAAACAATAACTTCGGCATTTGGACGGTCTCTTTTGCCACCAATTTGACGGATTTATTACCTCATAATTACTTAGATCAATTGAGTAGGAAAATTGGGGAAAGCATTGTTTGATAAGTAAAAATCAACATTCCCTTTTAATATAACAATAGTAAAAGGATGCAATAACAATATTTTAGGATTATGTTTCTATTGGTTTAATCACCTACCTTTTATTTAATTGTAACGAACAATTATAAAGCAAGTTGGATAATCATCTGATTAAATCAATTGAATATAATTAGTATTTGATTATTTTAAATACAAAATCTAACCCCTCTGAACACATTTAAATGGCTTGATTTAATTAAATTTGTGCGTTCTTTGACAAGTTTATCTAAGCCACAAAAGTAGTTGACAATTTTACCACATAGGTACATAGGTCACATAGTAGGACGTATGCTATGTGACCTATGTGGTGAAACTAAACTAGACGAAAGTTCACTTTTTTAACGAAATACATCTCTGTTCTCTATTCTCTGCTCTCTATTCTAACTTCATTGAGTGGTCAAAAATAGTCTTTTTTATTATTGGTCGAAATCTCATCCCAACTTATCGTGAAAAATAGCACTTCATCGAAGAAAAAGACACTTTTGTAGTATAAGAAAGCAAATAGTTACGGTACTAGATGATGAATTAGAACAGAGAATAGAGCGCAGAGAGTAGAGACGGATCTAGTTAAAAAATGACGAAATTTCGTTGTTCTTTAAAGAAATGCGTCTCTACTCTCTCTTCCCCGCCCACCTGACGGCAGTCGGGCTGGTCTGCTCTCTGTTCTAAACAATATCAAGTAATGAATGAACCTTCATTACCCCTCTATACCTTTTTAAAAACCAACACAATCGGAGGGAATCGAATAAGATTTTCTCCCTATTTCCTAACCCTTAAAACGCTTAGTTATGATTAAAGGAATCAAAGGAAAATTTAAAGGCAATTCGATTATTTATGGAGTCGGAGGGCTGTTCTTACTACTATTTTTATGGACGATCAATCCATTTGGATACAATGATTTAGGATATAGAGAGGTAGTAGAAACGCCCTTCGGTCAAAAGTATGTTGTCTTTACAAATGGGATGTATTGGAAAGTTCCTGGCTCAAAAGTGAGTACTTATCCCAATGTAATAACAATCAGTCACCGTGGTTCCGAAACGGGTTCTACCGTTGATGGGCTGCAGATTTTAATACGTTTTAATGATGCGACAGAAGCATACGCTCAAACGGTTGTCCGATTTAGATTGCCAGATAAAGAGGAGAATATGTTGACTTTACATTCTGAATATGTAAACAAGGAATATATCGCTTTAAAAGGTTTACAACCTTATACGATTGAATGTATTAAAAACTCTGCCCAGTTAATGGACTCCGAGCAACATTATTCGGGGGGTCGAGCACAGTTGTCTCAGTTTTTTCAAGATCAATTAGAAGACGGTTTATACCTGTTAGATGTTCAGGAAAGAGTCTATAGAGATTCTATTACCAATGAAGTAAAGCGAATGTACGAAAGCAATATTCGAATAAATAGCGCAGGCGATAAAGTTCGAAAAGAATCTGATTTAAAACGCTTTGGTATTACTATCGCTAGTGCGACCATTGAAAATGTAGACTATGAGTCTCAAGTAGATGAAAAGTTGAAAAAGAAGATTGAAGCAAGTACTAGAGAATCTGTTTCCAAGCAGAATTTAGTGACAGCTCAACAAGAAGCTATGACTGCCGAAGCAGAAGGTAGACGTCGCCTAGTAGAAATTGAATATGAAGAAATGCAGCGCCAAACACAGGCTGTCGTTCAAGCAGAAACGCAAGTTAAATTAGCACTAAAAGATAAGGAGAAGCAAAAAATTGCTATGGAAGCTTCCAAGTTAGAAGCTGCTAAGATCGTAGCTTTAGCGGAAGCAGAAGCTTATTCCAAGCAAAAGATCATGGCAGCGGATGGTGCTTTGGAAAAGAAGTTAGCGACTTATGAAGAAGTACAACGAATGTGGGCCAATGCTTTTCAAAACTACCAAGGGGCTTTAGTGCCTACTTTTCAAACAGGTGCTGTCGGAAATGGGAAAGGTAATGCAGGACTTGATTTCATGGAAATCATGGGTGCTAAAGCAGCAATGGATTTGAGTATGGATATGAATGTACAGAAGAAATGAGTACATTAGAAAATGGGGAAATAAGAAAATTAAATAGATTTATTTAAGAGTTCGAAAACCATTTGGAATTCGTATTAGCACTTGTGCTGATATGGAGAGGTAGCTTAGGCTGCCTCTCTTTTTTTTGTACAAAAAAAATAACTTACTCCTAATTGACAAAAAAATAAGTAGAGGAAACTATCTTTACTTTCTAATTTCTTATCTGCGCTGCGCTCGATAGTTGTCCAGAATAAATTCTGGGCTACAGCATATCATTGGCGAAGCCAATACTCTAATACCAACTATGTTTTTTTTATTATTAAAAGCCCTACATGTATTTGGCTTTGTTGCCTGGTTTGCAGGACTATTTTATTTAGTCCGCATATTTGTATATCATACAGAAGCTATGGATCGAGAAGAACCAGCCAGAAGTATACTAGTCAAAGAATTCAATGCCATGCAATGGAGGGTCTATAAGATCATCTGCAACCCTGGTATGATGATTACTTGGACTTGTGGTATAGGGATGATCTATATATACGGTTGGGAATGGTTTAAAGTGAATAATTGGTTACATGTAAAACTCGTATTGTTATTAGGATTATTAGCCTATCATTTATATGCTAAACGTATCATTTTGCAGTTAGAGCAAGGCAAGAATCCATATACTTCTTTCCAATTTCGATTATTGAATGAAGTACCTACGCTGTTTCTTCTAAGTATTGCTTTATTGGCAGTATATAAAAACACCCTTAATTTCACATATGCCTTTTTGGGTATTTTAACTTTTGGTTTTCTTTTAGTCATGGCTGCTAAGGCTTATAGGAAGTATCGGGAAAAAGAGTCGAATTAGATGTTGACAATAGTGAACACAGAGACACAGAGGCCACAGAGAAAAACTTATATATAACTCTTTTTGTCCCGCAACTTCCCGTTTTAACTCGACAGTTAAAACGTCTAGACAAATTATGGCGGTTTGCATAGAAAATTTATCCAGCAACGAGAAGTTGCTGGATAAAACTACATCTAAAATGTATAAATTTTCTCAGTGTCTCCATCTTCCCAAAAAAAAATTACTCTGTATCTTTCGTATCTGATCGCTTACGCTTCTTCTTACTCCGTTTGCTATTCATTTCCATGTACTCTTCTGGAGACATATCTTTGATCTTTTTAAACATCTTAGAAAAATGTCCTTTAGAACTATAGCCTACATTTAAAGCAACATCTGTCAAAAGCTCCTCTACTGCTTCTTTTTCCTCAAAATCTGGATGTTGAAAATCTGGATGATCTAACTTTTCTATTGCCGCATCAATTCTTCTTTTATGGAGATAATCTTTGAAACTATGCCCAAAGTCCTGCTTTATTATTTCTTCTACAACAGAGCTGCTAGTTCGTAATAATCTAGCAATAGATTCATCACTAACATCTGGTTGTAAAAAAATATCCTCCTTTTCAATAATACGAATTAATTGATCTTTATAAGAGATCATTTCAGGCTCTCCATCTTTGTTTTCAATAGGTGGCAAATCTGCATCCTTCAATAATGTTTTACTCATTTGAGCATAACTGGTGGTAGCATTAATTCCAAATAAGAAGATCGCTACAACTAAAGTGCATGTAATGTTTTTACTCATTATTTTTTGTTTAAATTTTAAAAAAAAACATAGCTACGCCAAGCCATAGTCTCTACCATTGAAGCAGTCATAGCTATTTTGTTCATTTCACTGAATAAGGAAAACTAGTTTTACAACTAGTACTTCCATTCATCAAACAAGTAGGTTGGTTTAAACATAAATAGGACAGGCTATTCTAACTGCAATTAAGCAGCATAGCTACAATAAAGGGTCTGTTTAAGCTACTGCATAAGCAATAGTTAAATACCAATTTATTTTAATTAATAAGCATAGGTTGCTCTATTCTAAACTAAGAGCTTGTCTAAAACAATTAGCTCAAAAAGTCACAAATTAGATGGATACGATATTATTAAAAGAGGATGGGGGTTATAGATATGATGGGGGCTAATAAGGAAAGATGGGAGTATAACGATGGGAAGTATTTTCTAATACACTAAATTACACAAAAATCTAATAAGAGCCAAAACTATGTCAAAATAAAGTCGTTTTTAATAATAACATCTTTAAGGTTGCCAATTTAACCATCGGATAAGAGTGATCGGAAAAAAGGAAGGCTTTGGAAAAGATAACAGCCATTTTGAAAATTTCTACCATCTATCATTGCTCTATTAGAAAAGAAGATTCGTAGAAAATAAAAGCATCCCCTTTTAAGTTTGTTTATATTGCAGGTACTTTACAAAAGCTATAGATGGGTAAGCGCATATATTAGAGGGTCTCTAAAATTAAAAACAAATAAGACATGTTAGATAAAGTAAAAAAATGGCTGGGAATAGAAGGTGTAAAATTAGAGTTAATCTTACCAGAAGCTGTACAAGAATCTAATGGCACTGTTAGAGGACAAATTCGATTATTTTCCATGACCCAACAAAAAGTAAGCGCTATTAAAGTTAAAATGATAGAACGTTATAGTAGGGGTAGAAAACAAGATAAACTGACAGATGAATATGTCTTAGGCGTAATCGAGTTCCGTCAAGAGTTAATCATTCCCAAAGAAGAATATTTGGATATTGAATTTACTCTACCCTTTGAAATGAAAAAATCCGAGATGGATGCGATTGGTGATACTAATCCAATAATTGGTGGTTTGGTTAAATTAGCTAAATCTTTTGAAGGCGTGCAGTCTACTTATTTTATCTCAGCGGAAGCTAATGTGGTAGGTACGGGACTCAATCCTTTTGATAAGCAGGTGATTGTTTTAGAGTAAATTGAAAGTGCACGTTTACTAAACCTTAAAGGTTTAGTAAACGTAAATGCCACGTAAATGCCA